>JANMEM010000409.1:0-2770 GCA_031376985.1 Hyphomicrobiales bacterium | reverse complement strand
GGACCTGCCTTGCGGGTGGCGGTGCTTGCCGAACCGGTGCTGCAAGGCATGGGGTTTCGTCTGGTGCGGGTGCGCATGTTTGGCTCCACCCTGCAAATTATGGCGGAGCGGCCTGATGGCACGTTTACAATTGATGATTGCGAAACGTTTTCCAAGGCTTTTTCTCCCATGCTCGATGTGGCTGATATTATTTCGGCGAAATATCAGCTCGAAATTTCATCACCTGGTATTGACCGTCCGCTGGTGCGTGCGATGGATTTTGAGAATTGGGAAGGCCATGAGGCCAAGATTGAGATGGCGGTTCCGCTTGCTGGCCGCAAACGCTTTCGCGGTGAACTTGAAGGCTATGCCGATGGCGAAGTCAGGCTTTACATCGACAATCCCGAAGGCGGCAAAGACAAATTGCTGATCGGTTTGCCGTTTGCTGATATTCATGATGCAGCACTTGTTCTGACCGATGAATTGATTGCGTCGGCCCGCGCCAAATTGCCAGCTACAGGCTATGGCGACGGCGCTGAAATTGACGAAGACCAAATTACCAAAGCCGAAGAGGAAATCGATAATGGCTAATACTGCAGTCAGTGCCAACAGGCTTGAGCTTCTGCAAATCGCAGATGCTGTGGCGCGTGAAAAATCCATCGACAAGGCTGTGGTGCTTGAAGCCATGGAAGACGCCATCACCCGCGCTGCCAAGGCGCGCTATGGCGTTGAGAATGAAATCCGTGCCGAGATTGATCCGAAATCCGGCGAAACCCGCCTCAACCGTTTGCTGATGGTTGTTGACGTTGTCGAGAATGATGCGACGCAGATTTCCTTGAAAGAAGCCTCCAAGAAAAATCCGGCGGCACAGGTTGGTGATTATATCGCTGAACCCCTGCCCCCGATTGAATTTGGCCGCATTGCCGCGCAATCGGCCAAACAGGTGATCGTGCAAAAGGTACGCGATGCTGAACGTGACCGCATGTATGATGAATACAAGGATCGTATTGGCGAAATCGTCAACGGCACCGTCAAGCGCGCCGAATATGGCAACGTCATTGTCGATCTCGGCAAGGGCGAAGGCATTGTCAGGCGTGATGAAGCGCTGCCCCGCGAAACCTTCCGCCCCGGCGACCGCATCCGCGCCTATGTTTATGACGTGCGCCGCGAACAGCGTGGACCACAGATATTCCTGTCACGCACACATCCGCAATTCATGGCCAAGCTGTTTGGCCAGGAAGTGCCGGAAATTTATGATGGCGTGGTTGAAGTGGTCTCCGTGGCCCGTGACCCTGGTTCCCGCGCCAAGATTGGTGTGCGCTCCAAGGACGGCTCGATTGATCCCGTCGGCGCTTGCGTCGGTATGCGAGGCTCCCGTGTTCAGGCTGTCGTAAATGAATTGCAGGGTGAAAAGATTGACATCATCCAATGGTCGCCAGATGTGGCAACCTTCGTGGTGAACGCGCTGGCCCCTGCCGAAGTGGCCAAGGTTGTGCTCGATGAGGATGTTGAACGCATCGAAGTTGTGGTGCCGGATGATCAGCTGTCCCTCGCCATTGGCCGTCGCGGCCAAAACGTGCGTTTGGCGTCGCAACTCACGGGTTGGGATATTGACATCATGACGGAAGCCGAGGAATCCGAACGCCGCCAGAAAGAATTCGCATCCCGCACCAAGACATTTGTTGATGCGCTTGATGTGGATGAAACCCTGGCCCAGCTTCTGGCGTCAGAAGGTTTCAGCGCTGTTGAAGAACTGGTGTCGATTGATGCCGAGGAAATTGCAGCCATTGACGGATTGGATGAAGCCACAGCACAGGAACTGCAATCCCGTGCCACGGCGTTCCTCGAAAAGCAAACGGCAGAATGGGAGAGCAAGCGCATGGAATTGGGCGTGCAAGACGATCTGGCCAACTTTGGCGGTTTGACTCCGCAAATGCTGGTGGCCTTGGGTGAGACGGGCGTCAAGTCTCTTGAAGACTTCGCCGATTTGGCAACAGATGACCTCACAGGCTGGAATGAACGCAAGAATGGTGAGACCATCAAACACAAAGGCGCCTTTGCCGGTCTTGATGTGACCGCAGCCGACGCCGAAGCCATGATCATGCAGGCCCGCGTTCAACTGGGCTGGATCGAAGCCCCGGCAGAGCCTGAAATGGAAGCGGAGGCCGACGCCTGAGCGACGTTTTAGCCACGCCAAAACTGCGGCAACGCATGTGCATCGTCACCCGCGAAGAGGCGGATGAGGATGCGCTGGTGCGCTTTGCACGCGCACCCGATGGCACGGTGGTGCCTGATTTGTCGGCCAAATTGCCGGGCCGGGGTGTCTGGGTCACCTGTTCGCGCAGCATTTTGGGGGATGCCATTAAACGCCAGGCTTTTGCCCGCGGCTTTGAGGAAGATTGTAATGTGCCTGAAGGATTGCCAGATATGGTGGGTATCCTCCTCCGCAAACAAGCAGTCAACCAACTGTCTCTGGCCCGAAAGGCCGGAAATGTGGTGCAGGGGTTCATGAAGGTCGACGAGGCTATGCGTAAAACCTCTGTCAGGCTACTGTTGCACTGTGAAGGTGCAGGAGCTGACGGGGTATCTAAATTGGACCGATTAAAGGGTCCAAAAACCGTCATCTCAGATTCTTTTCGAAGTGATGAATTGGATTTGGCATTTGGGCGACCAAATGTGATACATGCAGCCGTCGCCGCGAGCGGACTGGCTGATCGGCTGGTGGTTTATCTCCAGCGCATGGTTGGTTTTGAAGGCAAGACAAGTTTCGAAGATTTGGGATCAAGTGGTC
>JANMEM010000355.1:0-3176 GCA_031376985.1 Hyphomicrobiales bacterium | reverse complement strand
CCCCCGCAAATGCCGAAGTCGCTGCTCGTCGTCGGCTCCGGTGCCATCGGCATTGAGTTCGCCTCGTTCTACAATGCCATGGGCGTTGACGTGACGGTTGTTGAAATTATGGATCAGGTTATGCCGGTGGAAGACACCGAGATCAGCAAGGTCGCGCAGAAGCAGCTTGAAAAATACGGCATCAAGTTCCGCTTGGGAACCAAGGTTGCGAAACTGGACCGCAAGTCCGACTCCGTGACCGCCACGCTGGAAGCCGCTGGCAAATCCGAAACCATCACCGTAGACCGCGTCATCACCGCGGCAGGCGTTGTCGCCAATGTCGAAAACCTCGGCCTTGAGGCCTTGGGCGTGAAGATGGAGAAGGGCTGCATCGTCAATGACGGTTACGGCCGCACCAACATCGCTGGCCTTTATGCCATTGGTGACGTGGCAGGCCCTCCCATGTTGGCTCACAAGGCCGAACATGAAGGCGTCATCTGCATCGAGAAGATCAAGGGCCTCGATGCTCACCCAATGAAGAAAGACCAAATCCCCGGCTGCACCTATTGTCATCCGCAGGTCGCATCAGTCGGTTTGACCGAAGTCAAAGCAAAGGCCGCAGGCTTCGAACTCAAAATCGGCCGTTTCCCCTTCCTCGCCAATGGCAAGGCCATTGCGCTGGGGGAAGACCAGGGCCTGATCAAGACCATTTTCGACGCCAAGACAGGTCGCCTCATTGGCGCACATATGGTGGGAGCAGAAGTGACGGAATTGATTCAGGGCTTCGTACTGGCCATGGGGCTTGAGACCACCGAAGAAGAACTGATGCACACCGTATTCCCGCATCCGACCTTGTCCGAAATGATGCACGAAAGCGTCCTTGATGCTTACGGTCGCGTTATCCATATGTAGGTTGCAACTCCAGGAGAAATAGATGGACCAAATCATGCAACTCGGCGCTGTCGGTATCGGCGGCACGATACTAATCGGCATTCTGGCGGGTTGGCTGGCCGAAAAGATTACAGGGTCAGACCATGGCCTGATCATGAACCTGATCTTCGGAATCGCCGGATCGTGGCTGGGTTTCTTCGGCGCGAAGGCCGCCGGTATCAATCTCGGCGAAATCTTCCATGGCTGGTTCTGGGGTAATTTGCTTGTGTCAGCCGCTGGTGCCGTTATTCTGCTGTTCGTGCTGAAGCTCATTCGCGGCAAGACGCGCTGATAACCTTTTGAGAGGGGTATTATAATGGAAGGCTATGGAATCATCATGCAGATCATCCTCGGCGGCGTTGCCGGATGGCTTGCAGAAAAAGTAATGGGCTTCAATACGGGCCTGATCATGAACATCATTCTCGGCATCGTCGGTGCCGTGGTTGGCAATTTCCTGCTGGGTTTGGTAGGCGTTGGCTTGGGTGGCCTCGTCGGTCAACTTATCGTCGCGGTCATCGGTGCCTGTGTGCTGATCCTGATCTATCGAGCTGTGAAGGGTCGCGGATAACGTCTTGACGACACTGATCGACATCGGCGGAGTCCGACCGCGCCATCCTGAAAAGGCCCACAAAGCCGATACGCCGATCTTGCGCAAGCCGGATTGGATCAGGGTGAAAGCGCCGGGCTCCGCTATCTATGCCGAGACGCAAAAGCTGGTACGCGACAAGAAACTCGTGACGGTGTGCGAAGAGGCAAGCTGCCCGAATATCGGCGAATGCTGGTCAAAAAAGCATGCCACCTTCATGATTATGGGTGACACCTGCACGCGGGCTTGCGCCTTCTGCAATGTGAAAACCGGAAAGCCGGACGCACTCGATGCGGGCGAACCCTTGCGCGTGGCAGAAGCCATTGCGGCCATGGGGCTACACCACGCTGTCATTACGTCAGTTGACCGCGACGACCTTGATGATGGGGGCGCACAGCACTTTGTCGAGATGTTGCGGCATTCACGTCGCTTAGCCCCCAATACCACGCTTGAAATTCTCACGCCTGATTTCCTCAAGAAAAACGGGGCTTTGGAGCGTGTGGTTGACGCAAAGCCTGATGTGTTCAACCACAAACTTGAAACTGTTCCGGCGCTCTATTTGAAAATCCGTCCGGGTGCGCGCTACTTTCATTCCTTGCGATTGTTGCAACGTGTGAAGGAACTCGACCCTGCGATTTTCACCAAGTCAGGCATCATGGTGGGACTGGGCGAAACCCGGGAACAAGTGATGCAAGTGATGGACGACATGCGTTCCGCCGATATTGATTTCATCACCATAGGGCAATATTTGCAGCCGACGCGTAAACACGCGCCGATCGACCGTTTTGTGACGCCAGATGAGTTCAGGAATTACGAGACGATTGCCTATTCTAAGGGCTTCCTCATGGTGTCGTCATCGCCACTCACACGCTCGTCACACCATGCGGGTGCAGATTTTGCGCGGTTGAAAGCGGCGCGCTTGGCCGCACACTGAATGCCCGTCTTCAAGACTTCGCGTCGCGTCGCTGTGCCGCCGGGAGTGGCCTATGACGTTGCAGCTGATGTTGCGTCATACAAGGATTTTTTGCCGCTGCTTGAACGTTCACTGGTGCGCGGTATTGTCGGCGAAAAAGATCACGTAAAATCTTTCAATGCCGAAGTCTCCGTTGGCTATGCGAAATTGAATTTGCGAGAAACTTTTTTCAGTCAAGTAGTCTGCGATGCGAATGAACGCACAGTCACCGCAACATCCCAAGACGCACCCTTCAAGGGTATGAAAACCGTATGGACTATTCGGGAAATCGCCGGACAATCCGACGTGTCCATTTCCATTGATTACTCAATGCGCTCCATTTTGCTGCAATTCGCCATCACCGGTGCCATGGACATGGCTGTGAACAAGGTCATGACGGCGTTCGAAGCCCGTGCTTTGGCAATTTACAGGGCCAATAAGACCAGCTGAAGCGCTTGGCTGACAGCGGCCTCACGAACGGCGGCGCGTCCCAGATCACCAAACCGCTTTTCGACATGAATGGTCTTTGATTTGGTCGCACAGGCAAAATGCACCAGCCCCACGGGCTTTTCGGCGCTCCCGCCGCCGGGTCCGGCAACTCCCGTAATCGCCACGGCAATATCAGCAGCGGAGTGCATTAGTGCTCCTTCCGACATCGCTCTCGCCACTGCTTCGCTGACAGCACCATGTTGGACAATCAGTTTCGGCGAAACGCCCAGCATGTCAGTC
>JANMEM010000335.1:0-4713 GCA_031376985.1 Hyphomicrobiales bacterium | reverse complement strand
TGCATGTCACTGATCTGGACATTGTTGATCAGGACATTGCCTGTGTTGGCGATCGTGTAAGTATAGGTCACCGTCTGGCCGACGACGACAGGTGTTGTTGCAGTGGAATAGGTTTTATTTAAGACCAGAAGCGGTGTTGGTGTGCCGTTGTTTGTGATTGTGCAACTGATATCGTCGGCGGCCTGAATGATGAAGGTGATCGGCAAGGTGTTGATGGCGGACACGCTGGTTCCGGTAGAATTATTGTTGGTGCAGGCGACAATCTGCGCATAGCCCGTCAGCAGCGATGCGGAGCCTGCCGCCATGGTTTCGGTGAGGCTGTAGGCCGAATTGCCCGTAGCCGTGAAACTGATGGCGGCTGACGTGATGGCTGCCCCCGCACCCGTGGTGTTGATTGCAGCAGGCGCGCCTGTCCCTGTTGCAGCAAGTCGGAACTGGTCCGCGGCGGCCAGTCGGCCCGAAGCTGCCAAGGCCTTTTGCAGCCTGATCCTCGGTGCCACGCCGGCATTGGTGAAGGTGCAGGTGATCTGGGCTGCCGGAAGCACATTCGCGGCGGGTATCGTCAATAATAGTCCGGTCACGCTGCCGAAGCTGGCGGGGTTGCCTGTTACAGCAGAATTGGCGTCGGTACAGGTGGCGCCAGACAGTGTGAAATAACTGTTTGCACCCTCTGAAACCTGAACCAGCGAATTCAGTGTGCTGACGGCGATTGCAGGTGGTGCCGGGGGTGCAGGGGTTGCCGTTGCTGTTGTTGTGATGGCAGCGGGTGCCGAGGCCAGATTTGAGACAGAGAAATTGAAGGGGCCACCCCTGGTGTTCGATGTGGTTTTTCGAACAGCCACGGTTGCGGGAACCGCCGTGTTGGTAATGGTGCATGCGATCTGGGCTGCGGGCCGCACATTGGCGGCTGGCACGGTGAGTACAGAACCGGCAAAGCTGCCGAAGCTTGCAGGGTTGCCTGTAAAGCTGGCATTGGCGTCAGTGCAAGTTGCAGACGTGGCAGTGTAACTCGCGTTTGCACCTTCAGTGACCTGTATTTGCGTGTTTGCGGCTGTCACTTGAACAGCAACAGGTGCAACAGGTGCAGCCGTGTTGGATGCCGTGGTCGAGATGTTTCCAAGGGCAACCGTGAGGTTTGTTGCTGTAAATGTGAATGGCCCGCCAAATGCGCCAGATGTGATTTTCTGCAGGGCAAAGGTGGGTGGCTTTGGTGCATTGGTGTAGGTGCACACAATCCTGGCAAAAGTTCTCAAATTGGCGGCTGGAATGGTGATGACATTGCCCGCAATTGAACCGAAGCTGGCGGGGTTACCCGATGTTGCGGCATTTGTGTCCGTGCATGTGCCGCTCGACAGGTTGAAATTGCTGTTGGCAGCTTCCGTCAGGGTGACAGGATTGAGAATGCTCGTGACAGGAACGCTGACTGGCACAACGGGTGCCGCAGTGCCTGCGGTTGTTGTGGTGATATTTGGAATTGTTCCTGCCAGATTGGTGCCCGTAAAACTGAAAGGTCCGCCCGGTAACAGCGTGGTTATTTTCTGCACCGCCACCAAGGGAATGGCAGGATTGACGATATTGGTAAAGGTGCAGGTGATCTGCGCTCTGGAGCGTATGTTGGTGGCAGGAATGGTCAGCACACTGCCTGCCAGGGTTCCAAATGTGCCCGCCGGATTTCCCGATGCTCCCGCGTTGCCGTCAGAGCAACTTGCAGACGAAATGGTGAAGTTTGTGGCCACGGTTTCTGTAATGGTCACCGCAGTGCCATTGGTGGTGGCCAGAATAGGCATTGTTACGGCGGGTGCCGCTGTGCCTGCACTGGAGGTTGTGATGCTGGCCGGGGCCGAAGCCAGATTTGTGGCGGTGAAAGTGAAAGGTCCGCCTGCGGATCCCAGGGTGATCTTCTGCACGGCCACTGTCGCTGCCGTCGCGGTATTGACTGTATTGGTGATGGTGCACGTAATCTTTGCAGCCGCCTTCACGTTGGCCGCAGGAACAGTCAGCACATTGCCGGCGAGTGCGCCAAAGCTGGCAGGATTTCCGGTAATCGCGGAATTGGCATCCACGCAAGTAGCCGACGTGGCGGTGAAATTTGCAGCAGGCGTTTCGGTGATCGTCACAGCGGTGTTGAAAGCCGTGACGTTGATGGCTGTTGGCGCGGCTGGTGTTGCCGTGTTGGTGCTGGTTGTGGTGATTGCTGCGGGTGCCGAGGCAAGATTTGTCGCTGCAAAGGTGAACGGCCCGCCAATGGCACCCGCCGTAATCTTTTGCAGGGCCACGGTCGCGGTTTTTGGCGTGTTGGTAAAGGTACACGTGATTGAGTCGCCATAGGCGGTAGAGCCGATGTTATAAGTGGTGACCGGTTGGTTGGATGGCAACACAGTCGGCGAACCAGACGCGCCATTCACACAGTTCAGACTCGAAGTGTATTGCGTCAGATTGCTCACACTGCCCGGAGCCATGACTTCCATAACCGTGGCGCTGACGCTGGAGGACAACGTGGCGACTGCGGCCCCAAAGGGACCACTGCCCGCACCAGTTGATGTTGCCGTTGACAATGTGCTGCCGTTGCTGGCCGCGATGACACTATAGGTGAACTGGTCAGCGGCATTGGCGCGGCCACCGCTGAGGACCTTGTTGGCGGTCACTGTTGAATATTGCACTGCAAGCATTACACCTTGCAACCCACCTGCCACCAGCTGCACATTGACCGTCGTGGGGCTGAGAGTGCCCATGATGTAAGCGCCAACTGTGCCTGCAACGCCTGTTGTTGTAAACGTAGCTGTGCCTGTGCCAGCTGCAGTGGGGTATATTGAGCCCGTGGTCGGGGGGACTTGATCCACCAGCGTCCATGTGCCGCCGTTGGTTACAAAGGTAAGTGATTCACCGTTGTTGGAGGATTCAGCGTCCGCAACCACCAGCTTGAATTGTCCTGTGGACACAACGCCGTTTGGTGGTGTGACCTGGATGTTTGAGAGGACGAGATTAACCGTGCCGCCCCCTGCCGTGTAAAGAATAGGTTTGCCTGGAATGCCCAAAAATGACGAGTTACCCGTTGCCGCACCACTCCACGCCGGAGCCGCGACCGCAGTCATTGCTGTTCCACCGGGCGAGCTTCCCGAAAGCGTGAAAGACAGAACCGAACCGTCCGACAGGGTGATGGTGAACGGTTGCCCGGCACCAAATACTGTAGCGTTACTGTAGCTGGTCATATCGATCCAGCAATAGGTTTGCCATGCAGCAGAAGCAGCACCCTGTGAAGTGGCAGGCGCGCATGTTGCCGCCAAACCTTTGGAAGCAACCAAGCAAAGCAGCGTGAACGCCCAAAAAAACTGACGCAACCTGAAGATATGCAGAAAAACCGAACGCAACCCTGTACAACCCTGTGATAAACCAGGATTGCATAGGGTAGTTATGGTTAGTGGACAGTTAAAACTGTCGAAGTTGCCGCCATATGGTGGATGGAACTATCCCTCATTTAACATCAATAATGTTGTCACCAGCGCTGATGTACGTGCGGTTTGATGTCCTCATCATAGATCATCCGAAGGGCCGCCATGGTCTCCGTTGACAGCGCGTTGCCCAGAGCCGCATCGGCATTCATGCGGGCCTGTTCGACAGTCTTTGCACCGGGAATGGCCACGGTGATGGCGTCGAACATCAAGATCCAGCGCAAGGCGAATTGGGCCATGCTGGTGTTGCTGCCAACCAATGGCCGAATGCGCTCAACTGCGGCCAATGCCACGTCATAGGGTACACCCGAAAAGGTTTCACCAACGTCAAAGGCTTCGCCGTTGCGGTTGAACAGTCGGTGATCTGTCGTCTCAAACTTGGTGTCGGATTTCATTTTTCCGGTGAGAAGACCACTTGCCAAAGGAACACGAGCAATCACTGCCACATTGCGCTGTTTGGCCTGCGCGAGAAAATCATCGACCACGCGCTGACGAAAAATATTGAAAATGATCTGGACGCTGACGACGCCGGGATAGGTTATTGCGTTGAGTGCTTCTTCGATCTTTTCCACGCTCACGCCGTAGTCGCGGAGCTTCCCCTCGGCTTTGAGCTTTTCAAGGATGTCAAAAACAGCAGCATTTTGATAAAGCGCTGTGGGTGGACAATGCAATTGCACCAAATCCAGCGTGTCCATTTGAAGATTTGTGCGGCTTCTGTCGATCCAGCTTCGAAGATTGGCTTCGGTATAGCCTTCAACTGTTTGTGATGGCAGACGACGCCCTGCCTTGGTGGCAATGAAAGGTGCTTTGCCACCGCGTTCCTTGACAACACCCGCTATCAGCTTTTCTGAATGCCCGTCGCCATAAACGTCAGCGGTGTCGATGAAATTTACACCGCTGTCCAGACTCGCGTGGAGTGCTGCAATCGACTGGCTATCATCAACCTCGCCCCAGCTTGCGCCAATGGCCCAGGCACCAAAGCCGATTTCGCTGACTGCTGTACCTGTTCGTCCAAATTGCCTGAGGTTCATGACTTTTCCAATCGTTGTGTCGAAATCATTTGACTTGGTTTGAACGTCCTTGCAAGGCTTCAGGGATTGACACTGGCATGCAAGCCGGACAAGTCTCGAACCCATGTTTCAAGAGTCATTTCGAATACTTATGCTGTTGTCTTTGTGCGCCACTTCAGGTGTAGCGTGGGCCAAGGACACGTCGAGCATCACGCAATATCCGGTCACGGGCAAAACGGCGCAGGAAGTTTATG
>JANMEM010000331.1:0-3567 GCA_031376985.1 Hyphomicrobiales bacterium | reverse complement strand
AGCCCATCTCGTTTCCCCATGTGAGGGAGTTCGTCCATGGTGAAGGCCACATTGCCTGTCCAGGCATGGGAGATTTTTACGCCTTTCATTTGCGGAAAACGGTCGGTCATGAAGCGATAGAGCAGGGGAGCGGTTTCAATCGGATCAGAAAAGCCAAATTTGGCGCGGCCACCGAAGATCATGCGTGTGCCGTCCGGTGACAACCGGTAATAGGTCAACACGCGGCGGGTGTCGGCAAAGCTGCGGTTTTTAGGGCTGATGGACTGCACCAAATCTGGTGACATTTCCTCAGTGGCAATAATATAGGAGCCGACAGGTACCACACGGCGTTTGAGTTGTGGCGTGACGTCGCCAGTGTAGCCATTTGTGGCGATGACAACGTGGCCAGCGCGGAAGGAGCCGCGTGGGGTTTTTACAGTCCATGCTCCACTCGCGTCTTGTGTTAGACCATTGACGGGGGTGCGAGAGGCGATTTTGATTTGCGCCTGCTGTGCCATGTCCAGCAGGCCTTTGTAATAAAGAGCAGGGTGTAAATGGGCTGCGCGGGAGACTATCATGCCGCCGAAATAATAGTCCGAGCCAATGTCAGCACGTTGCTTGTCGCGGGGCACCATGAAGGCTCCGGACTGGGCTTCACTATTCAGGAAGTCCACTTTTTTGGCCATGCCATCGTAATGAGACTGGCACCAGGCGCCAAGGAAATATCCGGCTTTGGTCCAGCCGCAGGAAATGTTGTTGTCGGTGATGATATTTTCGATGTGGCTGAACGCATCTACAGCGTCGTTCAAAAACGGTCGCGCTTCATCTTCCGTCATGGCTTTGTTGATGATGCGTTTGCCCACATTCACGCCACCGGACACCATGCCGCCATTGCGGGTGGATCCACCAAAGCCCGGTTCGGCAGCATCCAGCACAATCGACTCAATGCCATGTTTTGCAAGCTCCAATGCGGTGTTCAATCCGGCATAACCAGCCCCCACAATGGCTACTGCAACATCAGTTGGCAGATTAATTTCCGGTAATGCTGTGGGTTGGTATGCCTCCCACCAATAGGGCTTGGATTTGAAATCCTTGCTGAAAATACTTTTGTCCTGCGTCCACGGCATGGCTTTGATCCGGTTCCGATAAGTGATTTACAGCTTGCCACTGCATGGAGTAGTTTGGCTACAGTGCAAATCAATCCGGATACCACCCATGCCATTTCGTCGTTTCCTCGGTCTCGCCACTGCATTGATCATTTCGACTTTCGTGTTCGTGGTGGAAGCCAGTGCAACACGCGTTGAAATCATCATCAGCAAAGTTTCGCAGAAGATGACTGTAAAGGTGGATGGTGACACAGAATATGTCTGGCCAGTGTCGACTGGTGCCGCAAAATATGAAACGCCGACGGGAAACTTCAGGCCTTTCCGCATGGAAGCAGAACACTTTTCCAAAGAGTGGGATGATGCGCCCATGCCGCATTCGATTTTCTTCACGGGGCAGGGCCATGCCATTCATGGAAGTTTTCATGTGAAGAGCCTTGGTCGCAAAGCTTCACATGGGTGTGTGCGTCTTGCGCCTGAAAACGCTGCCATTTTGTTTGGCATTGTTGAAGATGCGGGCATGAGCAACACACGTGTTGTGCTGAAAGGTGGGTTGTTTGATTTCAATAGTGGTGGTGCGGGCCGCAGCTTTGCCGAGGTCGGGAATGATATTGAACGCGTGGTCAACAAGAGACCATATCGTGGTTTCTTCTG
The DNA here is from genome assembly GCA_031376985.1 of Hyphomicrobiales bacterium. Classification (GTDB taxonomy): domain Bacteria; phylum Pseudomonadota; class Alphaproteobacteria; order Rhizobiales; family Aestuariivirgaceae; genus Aestuariivirga. Next base: position 1,831 of record JANMEM010000331.1, on the reverse strand, counting down.
GACGCTAAACCAGCCGAAAAAGAAAGTTGTAGCAAAGGCCATCAAGCCGAAAAAAGTTGCGGTCAAAAAAGTTGAAGTCAAGGCCAAAAAGGTGGCAACGATCGCCCCGACCAAGACTGATACAAAGATCAAAAAAGTTGTGGCAAAATGTGTGGCCAAAGTTGGTTTGACGTGCCCGAAGGCTCCCGTTGTAAAGGCTGCTTCGAACGGTTGATACCATAGGCTTGCTGCTGGGGAGCACGCCGACAGATGAGCACTTATCGCGCCGAAGTGGATGGTTTGCGTGCGCTTGCAGTTTTACCTGTCATCTTATTCCATGCAGGCGTTCAGGCTTTACCGGGCGGATTTCTTGGGGTTGATGTTTTTTTCGTCATTAGCGGCTGTCTGATTTCTCGCATTCTCCTGGATGAACTTGAATGCGGCAGCTTCAGTTTGCTGTCGTTTTATGAACGCCGGGCTCGCCGCATTCTGCCGGCATTGTTCGTGGTGATGTGCTTCACGTTTCCATTCGCATATTGGTTGTCACCGCCTGAAGCCTTTGCTGGCTATCTCTCAAGTTTGCGTGCCACAGCCTTGTTTTTCTCCAACGTGCATTTCTGGCAGAGTATTGGCTATTTCAATCCCACTGCTGAGGAGCAGCCTTTGCTGCATACGTGGAGCCTTGGTGTGGAGGAACAATTCTACATCCTGTTTCCGTTGCTGCTGTGGGTGGCTTGGCGATTTGCCCTGCGGCATTTGCTTCCGGTGTTCACGGGTTTGTTCGTCCTGGCTTATGCGGTTTGTTTGTTTCAAGTGTCGCAAAGCCGGGATGCTGCTTTTTTTCTGCTGCATGCGCGGGCCTGGGAATTGTTTGCCGGTGTCATCGTTACATTGATGGAACGACGGATCAGTTTTGCTGCATCGCGGGCGGGCATCACCGCGCAAATTATTGCTGCATTAGGAATTGCGTGCATTGTGATCGGGTTTTTCACAGTGTCGAATGCTGACGATGTGCCGGGCTGGCCAACTTTGTATCCTGTCGTTGGTACAGCGCTTGTTTTATTGTTTGCAGGTGGCAGCGGACTTGCTGGGCGCATTTTGACGGCAAAGCCTGTCGTGGCGTTTGGTCTAGTTTCTTACAGTGCCTATCTTTGGCATCACCCGCTTTTTGCATTTGCGCGGCTTTACAGCATCAATGAACCTGAACTTTGGCTGATGTTGGGGCTGGCTGTTTTGGCTGTCGCTCTTGCAATACTGACCTATCATCTGGTGGAAAAACCATTTCGGGACCGTAAACGACTATCGCGGAAGTTCGTGTTTATTTTTGCTCCGCTTTCAATCTTTGTTGTCGTTGCGGTGGCGTTGCTTGGACTGGAACGCAATTGGCCAGAATCGCGTTTTAACCCCAAGCTGTTGGCACAAGCTTTGCCGCCTCTCTATAAAACCGAAAACTGTCACTGGACCCTTCCTGAACCTGGCACACCGGACATTCGATTTTGCAATATCGGGGCGGAGGGTGTGCCGCATCCGGTTATCATTTGGGGGGACTCGCACGCGCAAGCTTTGGTCGGAGAAATTGATGCGGCGTTGAAGATCAACGGTTTGTCGGGTGTTTACGTCAACACAACCAAGTGTCTGCGGGTGCCGGGAATTTACGAACTTGATCGCAGAATTGACAAAGTGGCAGCTGTCTGTGCGGCGAAGCAGGATGTTGCGTTCAAGTTGATTGCCGCACTTCAACCAAAGGCATTTGTTGTGACCATGCGTTGGACCATGCGGATTTTTCCGCTGCCGGGGGCCGGGCCAACAGTTGGTTTCGACAATGGTGAAGGTGGCGTTGAGGTTGAAAGCA
>JANMEM010000302.1:0-3335 GCA_031376985.1 Hyphomicrobiales bacterium | reverse complement strand
TGTTTCGCCAATAAAATTCGCAACAAAACGTTCGGCTGGACGATCATAAATATCACGAGGCCCGCCCACTTGCAGGATGTGGCCTTTGTACATGACGGCGATACGGTCTGACATGGTCAGCGCTTCTTCCTGATCATGGGTGACGAATATAAAGGTAATTCCGGTTTCGGATTGCAGGCGTTTCAATTCCATCTGCATGTCCTTCCGCAATTTATAGTCCAATGCAGACAAGGGTTCATCGAGCAACAATACTTTTGGCTTCGGAGCCAGCGCACGGGCCAATGCCACACGCTGTTGTTGTCCACCGGATATTTGACTGGTCTTTCTGTCTTTGAGGGCACTCATTTGTACGAGCTTCAACATCTCGTCAACGCGTGCGGCAATTTCTGCTTTTGGCTTTCCCAACATTTCAAGTCCAAAACCAATGTTCTGGCCAACTGTCATGTGAGGGAACAGTGCATAGTTCTGAAACACCGTATTCACCGGGCGTTTGAACGGCGGCAACACTGCAATATCTTCGCCGTACAAGCGGATTTCGCCGTCGGTGGGAAAATCAAATCCGGCAATCAGTCTGAGGAGCGTGGTCTTTCCGCAACCGGAAGGGCCCAGCAGCGTAAAGAATTCATTTTCGCGGATGGCAACCGAGACAGAATCGAGAGCTTTGAAGGAATCTCCTCCAGAGCCTTGGAATACTTTTGACACGTTCCGCACATCGATTGCGGTGTTCTGTGAACTCAAAATTCGCACCCCTGTCAGCGGGCCATGCTCCCAGCCCTGTCAGGAAAACATGCTAGACCTGTTTCAGGTGCAATGCCAATGGGTGCAGATTCCAGAACTATACAGACCAGCCGCCATCAATGTTGATCGCCTGCCCGGTGATGAAGCCGCTCTCATCGCTTGCCAAAAAAACCACCAATGCTGCAATTTCTTCAGGCACTCCCAGCCGTCCCATGGGCTGCCGGGCCACAAACGCCTTGTGTGCGGCCTCATAATCCCCCGTGGCGCGCATGCGGTCATGCAAGGATGGCGTATCAACTGTGCCTGGGCAAATCGCATTCACGCGAATGCCCTTGGTCAAATAGTCAGCGGCCATGGCCTTGGTCATGCCGATGACAGCCGCCTTCGAGGTGCCATAGAGAAAGCGGTTGGGCACACCTTTCACCGATGACGCCAGCGAAGCCATGTTGATGACAGAGACCTTGCCCATCTCCAGCCAGCGCGGCGTAAAGGCCCGCATCATGCGATAATGCGCTCGCACGTTGAGTTCAAAGGCAAAGTCCCAGTCCTTGTCGACAACGTCAAGAATGGTGCCGGAATGCACATAGCCAGAGCAGTTGAACAAAATATCCGGAGCGTCGACTTTTGCTGCCATGGCATCGACGGAGGCTTGCGAGGTCACATCCACAACCATGGTGGAAATCGCATTGCTTTCCTTCGCCAAAGCTTCAAGTGCGGAGGCGTTTATATCCGTTGCCAATACAGTCGCACCTTCAGCCACCATCGCCAACACCGTGGCCCGGCCAATGCCTTGCGCCGCCGATGTGACCACCGCCGATTTACCTGCCAAACGTGCTGTCATTTTGAACTCCCATTTGCGGGAGTCATTGGCCTCAAACTGTTATATCAGTCAAGCACCAGATTTTCACGGTGGGTATCTCAATAAAAAAGCGCCGGAGCAAGTCCAGCGCTTTGTCCTGAACGGAAGCCCCCGCGTCAGTTCAGAACGGTGTAGGAAATTTTCGCGACGCCTGTCTTTGTGAGGCCAATCACCTGGGCTGCGCCCAAACTCAAGTCGATAATGCGCCCACGGATGAAAGGACCACGATCGTTGATGCGCACTACAACTGATTTCCCCGAGCGCACGTTGGTGACGCGAAGGCGGGTTCCAAACTTCAGCTTGCGATGGGCCGCAGTCATGCCGTGTGGGTTAAAGCGCTCGCCATTGGCAGTACGCTTGCCAGACTTGTAATAAGACGCCATGCCAACATTGCCTGCTTCGGCTGATATAGAGAACATCAAAACAGCGGCTGCAACCGCGACGATAAACTTTTTCATCTTCAATCCCTTTTTATGCTGCAGTGCAACATAGTTCCCTATGGGGCGAGAATAAGGCAAAGGCAACCCACAATGTCGCATCTCGTTCACCCTGATTCCTTGCATTTTGATAGCCCGGTTGAGAGCTACTGGGAGGCTTCTGCTGATCCGAAAGGTATAGAATTTCCTCCGCTCGCACGGGAATTGCACTGTGATGTCGCAATTGTCGGTGGAGGTTATACAGGTTTATCCGCCGCCCTCGAGTTGGCCGAGAACGGCGTTGATGTTTGCCTGCTCGAAGCTGGTTCCATTGGCTGGGGCGCATCAGGCCGCAACGGCGGCTTTGCCTGCATCGGCTCACACAAGCTCAGCTATGCCACAATGATCAAACGCTATGGCCTCGAAGCTACCAAAGACTTTTACACCGCCATGCGCGACAGCGTTGATCTGGTCGCTGACTTGGCTGTTCGCCATGGCATCGACATCTGGAAACATGGCAAAGGCGAAATCACGCTCGCTCATTTGCCCAATCGATTGGAAGAGTTGCGCAACGATCAGGCATTTTACAAAACGACCTTCGGCGAAGATAATGAATTGCTCGATGTTGACGAACTGAAAGCGCGCGGTCTAGGCGGACCACATTTTTACGGTGGTCTCAAGGGGGCAACAGGTTTTGGTATTCATCCTTTGAACTACGCTCGGGGACTCGCCCGTGCTGCCCATGAAGCCGGTGCAAAACTGTTTTCCGGTTCAAAGCTGATCCGCTGGGAACAACAGAATGACAAACATGTTCTGTATACGGAGCAAGGAAAACTTTTCGCCGCAAAGGTGCTTGTCGCCACCAATGGTTACACGCCGGAGAATATTTCGACACAACATGCGGGTCGTCTATTGCCTGCACTTTCGAATATCATCGTTACCCGGACTTTGACTGACGATGAACTTTTGGAACAGGGCTGGACCAGTTCGACCATGGCCTATGACACGCGGAACCTGTTGCACTACTTCCGGCTGCTGCCGAACAAGCGCTTCCTGTTCGGTGGGCGCGGCGGCACGGATTCGTCGGACGCTTCATTAACGGACTATCAACTCCATATCACGCAAACCTTCCACCGACTGTTTCCGATTTGGACCAAAGCCGAAATCACCCATTTCTGGCGTGGCCACGTCTGTTTGAGTTACGACCGCGTGCCCTATGTCGGGCCATTGGATGACAGCAAGACCGTGTGGACCTCACTCGCCTATCACGGCAATGGCGTGGCCATGGCTTCGTGGTGCGGTCGCGCTGTTGCAAGCATGAT
>JANMEM010000266.1:0-4208 GCA_031376985.1 Hyphomicrobiales bacterium | reverse complement strand
TCCTCGACACCATTGGTGCCTCGGTAGAGCATCTTTTGAAATCCTTGCCTGCGAACCCCGCAAGCCTAGCGATGAAGTGAACAAACTATGACAAGCCTTTTGCAATCCGCTGACGCCGTCGCTGCCCTGCCGGAAATCCTGCTGGCCATATTGGCCGCAGCCTTTCTCATGGTCGGTGCCTTCGCCAAGACCGAAGCCTTCAAGCTGGTGCAGGGGCTTGCAGTTGCTGCGCTGGTGTTCGTCGGGTTGCTTGAAATCTATGCCACAGGCGAGGGCAGGGTGACGGCTTTCGGCGGTGCCTTCATCGTCGATGATTTCGCACGGCTGATGAAAGTGCTGGCGCTGTTTGCCGCTGCCGTCACTATTATCCTCTCCGGCAAATTCCTGACCCGGGTTCAAATGGGAAAGTTCGAGTATCCCATTCTCGTCATGCTGGCCTGCGTCGGCATGATGATGATGATTTCCGCCAATGATTTGATCGGCCTCTATATGGGCCTCGAACTGCAATCGCTCTCACTCTACGTTGTCGCCGCTATTGATCGAGACAATGCCAAGTCGTCAGAAGCCGGCCTCAAATATTTCGTCTTGGGGGCTCTGTCTTCCGGCATGCTGCTTTATGGTGCATCGCTGGTTTACGGCTTCACGGGCACAACGACGTTTTCGGGCATTGCCGAAGCGTTACAAGCCAACGGCTCAAGCCTCGGTATTGTCTTTGGCCTCGTCTTCGTCATGGCGGGCCTCTCCTTCAAAATTTCCGCAGTCCCGTTCCACATGTGGACGCCCGACGTCTATGAGGGCGCACCAACACCCATCACTGCTTTCTTTGCCTCGGCCCCCAAAGTGGCGGCGATGGCGCTGTTCGTGCGCACCATGGTCGGCCCCTTCAATCATGTGGTGAACGACTGGCAGCAAATCCTTGTTGTGGTATCCATATTGTCCATGGCACTTGGCGCTTTCGCGGCCATCGGCCAGAACAACATCAAGCGCCTGCTCGCCTATTCCTCAATCGGCCACATGGGCTTCGCACTGGTGGGCCTTGCTGCGGGAACACAAGACGGCGTGTCAGGCGTGGTCATTTACATGCTGATCTATTCGCTCTCAACTCTCGGCGTCTTCGCCTGCGTCCTCGCCATGCGCCGCAGCGGATTGCAGGTTGAAAATATCTCCGATCTCGCAGGCCTCGGCCGCACCAACAAGGGCCTCGCATTCGTGTTATCGATGTTGATGTTTTCGCTGGCAGGCATTCCGCCTCTGGCAGGGTTCTTTGGAAAGCTCTTTGTCTTTATGGCGGCGGTAAAAGCGGGCCTCTGGCTTCTCGCCATTCTCGGCGTCATCGCCAGTGTGGTGGGCGCATACTACTATCTCCGCATCGTCAAGATTATCTATTTCGATGAGCCGGCGCCGGCCTTTGATGCCATGGACACGGAAGTGAAATGGGTGGCCTATCTTTCAGGAGCTTTTGCGTTGCTGTTCGTGGTCTTTGCATCGCCACTGTTGACACTGGCGGCAGCTGCGGCGAAGTCGTTGTATTGAACATCATACAAGTATTCACCTTCATACTGTCATTCCCGCGTTGGCGGGAATGACGGTGTTTTGATTGGTGCGAGATTGTCATGATCCCAACACGCCACTACTCCACCATCGACTCCACCAATCTCGAAGCACGCCGCCTGTTCGAAGCAGGCGAACGCGGCCCGTTCTTCGTCCTTGCCGATGAACAAACCGCAGGCAAAGGGAGGTTGGATCGCAACTGGGCGTCCTTGCGGGGGAATTGTTATTCCACGTTGATCCTGCCGCTCGACACTGGAATTGCTGTTGTCCCGCAAATCGGTTTCGTCGTCGCCCTTGCAGTAGCCGATGTCGTGCGCAAACACATAGCCGCAACACCCCAGCTCAAATGGCCAAATGACGTCCTCGTTGGTGGTGCGAAAATTGCTGGCATTCTCTGTGAGGTCCTGTCGCAGCATCACCTCACGATCGCCATCGGTTGCGGCATCAACGTTGCTCACGCTCCAATCGGGCTGACCTATCCCGCCACCTGCCTAGTGGCAGAAGGTGCAAGCGCCACGCGGGATGAGGTTTTCCAATCCTATCGAACGGCCCTCGCGTATTGGTTGGCAACATGGGACAACGGTCTAGACTTCCCCGCCATCCGCAACGCATGGACAGCCTTGGCCATTGGGATCGGCGAAACCATAACCATGACCACCGGAATACAACACTTGACCGGAACGTTTGAAACTATCACAGAGCAAGGGGCGGTGATGCTGAAACCTCCCCACGGACCACCCCACATTTTACACGCCGGTGATGTGCACATCCCGTCGTTGGCCAAATTGAGAAACGGAATTACATGAACGCGAAACGCCGCAAAGACCAAAGCCCTGAACTTGTGCTGTTGCCACTGGGTGGAACCGGCGAAATCGGCATGAACTGCTATTGCTACGGCACGGGAACTGAACGCGACCGCCAATGGTTGATGGTCGATCTGGGCGTCAAATTCGGCGGTGAAAAAGAGCCGGGCGTTGACGTCATTCTGCCCGACATCAGTTACATCACGTCAAACAAGCGAGACCTCGCAGGCCTCGTCATCACCCACGCGCATGAGGACCATATCGGTGCTGTGCCATGGTTGTGGCCGCAACTGGAATGCGATGTGTACTGCACACAATTTGCTGCTGAGTTACTGAAACTTAAGTTGCGTGAACATGGTCTTGAAGATCAGGTGCCGCTGAAAATCGTCACACCCAACAAGCCATTTCAGGTTGGCGATTTCAACATCGAATTCCTTGGCGTCACTCACTCCATCCCGCAATCTAATGCACTGCTAATCAAAACGGCTGAAGGCACAGTCGTGCACTCCGGCGACTGGAAAATCGACCGCACACCCATCATGGGCATGCCCATCGACGAGGAACGCTTTGCTGCCATCGGCAAAGCCGGAGTCGATGTTCTGGTCTGCGACTCCACCAACTGCTTGCGCGAGGGCTTCTCGCCATCTGAAACTGACGTGGCGGCAACCCTTACGGAAATCATCACCCACGCCAAAGGCCGCGTCGCCGTCACCACTTTCGCGTCCCACGTTGAACGGATTTCTTCTGCCGTGAAAGCTGCCCGTGCCGCCGGCCGTGAAGTGGTCATCGCCGGCCGCGCCATGCGCAATACCATCGAAGCAGCCCGCAATTGCGGCATGCTGAAAGATGCAGGCGCGTTCCTTGATGAGGACGCTTTCGGCTATCTGCCCAACAACAAGATCATGCTGCTCTGCACGGGAAGCCAGGGCGAGCCCCGCGCCGCCATGGCCCGTGTGGCCGAAGACAATCATCCCAATATTTCATTGGAGGAGGGTGACCTCGTCATTTTCTCCGCCCGCACCATTCCCGGCAACGAGAAGGAAGTGGGTGCCATCATCAACAACCTCGCCAAGCTACGCGTTGATGTGATCACCTCGGATGATGCTCTGGTGCATTCGTCAGGTCATCCGCGCCAGGGCGAACTCAAACAGATGTACGACTGGATCAAGCCTCGCGCCTTGATCCCCATGCATGGCGAGCCTCGCCACATGTATTTCCAGGAGAAGTTTGCAAGGACGCACGGCATCAGAGAGTCACTGCAAATGGAAGACGGCAAGATTGCCAGATTGTGCCCGGGCCCTGTTGAAATTATCGATCAGGTGACAGCAGGCGTGTTGCACGTCGATGGCAAATTGATTGTTGACGGCAAGGATGGCCCCGCCAAGCAACGCCGCAAGCTTTCGCAAGTGGGCATCATTTTCGCGCAGGTGCTGGTGGATGAGAAATTGCAACTCGCTGAGGACATTGAAGTGTTGCTCGACGGTGTGCCTTTGGGACTGGAAGACGAAATTGGACTCGCCGCTGAAAAAGGCTTCGAAGCCATGCCAAAGAACCGTCGCAAGGAAGATGCAGTGGTGGAAGAAGTGGTGCGCACATCAATACGCCGTGCTGCGGATAACGCTTGGGGCAAGAAGCCTGTGGTGAAGGTGATGGTGGTGCGGGTTTGAACGTGTTGTTCCACCCACCCCTGACCCCTCCCTGAAGGGAGGGGAAGTGCGCAATTATTCCCCGCCCTTGAGGGCGGGGGCAGGGGGCGGGTGAAAGCCACACACTCAGTGTAAACCCGCTATATTCCCCACCGAATCATGAAAAAACCCACCACTCCACATCAGCCTCCCACTCCCGCAGAGCCCA
>JANMEM010000205.1:0-3444 GCA_031376985.1 Hyphomicrobiales bacterium | reverse complement strand
CCGCGACTGAGCAGAATATGAACGGCAGCTTCGACTTCTTCCTTGAGGCCGTCATAGAGGTCGTCGTGGACCTGTTGCACGAGTTCTTCGTCGTTGAGGGTATTCAGGTCAAGATCGCCAGCGTCGCTCATGTGGGCACTCCAATTTCGGCCTTTGCAGGATAACGGAGCGGGTGAATCTGCCCCGCCATTGCACGACTACCCCATGCCGGAAAGCGACGGTTGAGACAAGAGCCGAAGCGGGTTAAGAGCGTTCACGCAAAGGAAAATCACCCATGGTTTATAAAATTGCCGTTGCCGGCATTGGCAAGATCGCGCGGGATCAGCACCTGCCCTGCATTGCAAAGAATAAAAACTTCAATCTGGTGGCGGGGGTGAGCCGCCATGGCAAGATTGAGGACGTGCCGTGTTTTGAATCACTGGCGGAATTGAAGGCGAGCAAGTTGCCGGTGGACTGCGTGGCGCTGTGCACGCCGCCATCTGTACGCTTGGCCATGGCGAAGGAAGCGCTGGACGCGGGTTGGGATTTATTGATTGAGAAGCCGCCTACTCCCACGGTTGGCGAATTGCTGGCGATGGAAGCCTATGCGGTCAAGAAAAAGCGGGTGCTCTATGCGACGTGGCATTCGCGGTACAATGAGTCGGTGGATGAAGCGAAGAAAATGCTCAAGGGCAAGCATGTGGATTTTCTGCGGGTGACGTGGAAGGAAGATGTGAACCGCTGGCATCCGGGTCAAGAGTGGATCTGGCAGGTAGGTGGATTCGGGGTGTTTGATCCCGGCATCAATGCGCTGTCGATTGTGACGAAGATTTTGCCGGAGGCGGTGTTTGTAGAGAGTGCGGTGATTGAGATTCCGTCGAATTCGGCAACGGCGATTGGGGCGGATATTCGCTTCAAGCGCGGGGATGGTGCTGCTGCGGATCTATCGGCAGTGTTCGACTGGCGGCAGAAGGGTGCGCAGACGTGGGAGATTGAGGTTGGTACGCGCGATGGCATGAAGCTGCATTTGAAGAATGGCGGATCAGTGCTTGTCGTCAATGGCAGATTGGTGAAGGAAGCCGTGTTGCATGAGTATGAGGATATCTACGCGAAATTTGCGCGCTTGTTGAAGGCGAAGAAAAGTGACGTGGATGCATCGCCGCTGCAACTGGTTTCGGATTGTTTTATGTTGGGGAAACCGGTGGTGGTGGGGAAGTTTGAGTGGGATAAACCTTGAAACCGTCATTCCGGCGAAAGCCGGAATCTTTTTGATGATTTGAAAGACTCCGGCCTTCGCCGGAGTGACGGTTGTGGCGATGGAGCTATCCTCGACGTCTTTCGCGTCTCGCAGCTCCCGCAGCAGCCGTATCAATGCCTTTGGCCAACTCGGACACAGGTCCCAATTTTTCCTCGACCAGTTCAATCGTAGGCCTTGCGCCCTTGGTGTGGCCTTCGAGGGCTTTGCGCATTGACGCCAGATGTTCCGGCGAGGTGCCACAACATCCGCCGATGATCCTTGCACCTGCGTCCAATGCGATGCGGGCGTAGTCGGCCATCAGTTCGGGGGTTCCGGTGTAGTGGATGTGGCCGTCGTGATATTGGGGTATGCCGCAATTGCCTTTGGCGACGACGGCAATATCGGGTCGGGCAGCTGTAATGCCCATGACTGTGGCGATCAATTCCGATGCGCCGACACCGCAGTTGGCACCGATGGCGACGGGTTTTACGGCCAGCGTATCAGCGATGGCTCCGAAATTTGTCGGCGTAATACCCATCATGGTGCGACCGTTGGTGTCGAAGCTCATGGTTGTCACAATCGGTAATCCTGCTTGCGCGGCACCTTCGACGGCGGCGCGGAGTTCGTCTTCCGACGACATGGTTTCCAACCACAGCACGTCCACTCCGCCGTCTTTCAAAGCCATGGCCTGTTCGGCAAAGGCGCTGACGCCTTCTTCATAGGGGAATGCGCCGACTGGCATGAAGATTTCGCCCGTGGGGCCAATGGAACCTGCCACAAAAATCTGGCGGGACTTATAGGCGTCAGCTTCGGCGCGGGCCAGTTTGGCGGCTGCGACGTTGACGGCGTGGACCTTGTCCTGGCCGTCATGCAATTTCAAACGATGACGATTGCCGCCGAAGGTGTTGGTGAGAATGATGTCGGCACCCGCTTCGATGAATTGCTTGTGCAGGGAACGCACGCGGTCGGTGTGGTCAAAGTTCCACATCTCAGGCGCGTCACCCGACATCAGGCCCATCATGAAATAATTGGTACCGGTGGCACCGTCAGCCAGCATCCAAGGGCGGCTTGCGAGGGCTTCGGGAAAGGTTTGGCGCTGCATGGTAATACCTCAAAAACTATATAAAGACTTCCTTATATGGTTTGGCTGTCAGGGGCAAGCGGCTTAAACGGCTGCCTTGCCGTAATATAGGTTTACCACATGTTCGGCCTCGGCGAAGAACAACCAGCGTTCAGTTACTGCTGCGGTGAGGGCTGCAATGGCGGCTGGTATGGCGAACCATGGTGTGGTGATGGCTGTGAGCATCGTTGCGATGAAGGCGATGGCCAACAGTGCAAAGGTGAACTGTCGCAGTTTCAGCGCGTGTCTTCTGGCGACGACGAACCCCATTTCCTTCTGGATGAAGTTCTGGTTGGTGTGGGGCAGTTCCCACATGCGCACGTTTTCGCCAAGGCCCGTGGCTTCGCCCGTGGTGTGGGTGCGGGGGATGGCGTCGATGGAACGCCAATAGATAAATTTGAGTGCGGCTACGGCGATGAGTGCGACGGCGGCGAGTGCGCCCTGAAAGATTTGCCAGCGGTTGAAGAAGATGGCGATGGCGGGAAGCAAGGTTGCACCCGTGGCCAGAGCGTAGGCGAGGTAAACGGGGACGACGAGTTTGTGGTTCCATTGCCGGATGGTGCGCAACTGGCGATAGATCATCGCTGTGCATATTACGGTGACAGTGCACATAACCAGTGTGAGGAGGCCGAGGGGCCTGATAAGTGCTGGTGCGGTGACCAATCCGGACCATGTGGCGACGAATGCGAGTGCGACGGGATAGGTTGCAACGGCGGCAACACCTTCCCTGCTTAGCCATGAGGAGCGCCATTGCGAGAGGGCGCGCCATGCCCGTTCGGGGTGACCAAGATGCAGGGTGGATGACAGAAGTCCAACAGTGACCAGGGCTAATGCGATGAATGTGGTTGTGACGGCAAAGGCCAGTGACGAGGCCAGACCGTGGTTGAAGCCAACAAGACCGAGAAGGGCCAGCAAACCATAGCCAACACCGGAGGCAGTGGTGAAGAGGATGACGGAATAGGCGGGATTCATATTACCCTTCCAGCTTCGACGAATTGTCGGGCTGTGACGCTGTTGTTGCCGTTGAAGATGTAGTCAACAGCTTGTCGGCCCAGGCGAAGAGTTTGTCCATCGCAGAGCCTGTGCTTTTCGGCATGGCTTCGGCGAA
>JANMEM010000131.1:0-2266 GCA_031376985.1 Hyphomicrobiales bacterium | reverse complement strand
AGAATTTTCGGATTGGTCGACAGCCAGATAATGATGGCGAACAACGCCGCTGTGACACCCCATGTCCACCAAGGCTCGCCTTTATGGGCATGTTGTGAATTGAAAAAATGTCGGATGCTGACACCCATCAGAAATACCAGTGCCGCGATCAGCCAACTGTATTGCGTGCCGAAGGCCAGAGGCGAATGATTGGACAGCATCAGGAACACGACTGGCAGTGTGAGGTAGTTGTTGTGGAGGGAACGTTGCTTTGCCTGAGCGCCCAGTGAGGGGTCGGGTTTCAGGCCTGCAACCAATGACGCCACAACCTTTTTCTGGTTGGGAATGATGATGAAAAACACATTGGCCGACATAATGGTTGCGGTGAAGGCACCGAGATGAAGATAGGCGGCGCGGCCTGAGAACAGGTGCGTATAGCCCCACGCCATGATGACCAACACAATGTACAGCACCACCATCAACAGGTTCTGGTTTTGCCCGATGGGCGATTTACAAAGCAGATCATAAACAACCCAGCCCACCGCAATAGAGGCGAGGGACAGCAGGATTGCGCCCGGCGCAGATATATCCAGCACATGGGTGTCTATCAGATAGAGATGGGCACCGCCATAATACATGACGCAGAGCAGGGCAAAGCCAGAGAGCCAGGTGGCGTAGGATTCCCATTTGAACCAGGTCAGATGTTCAGGCATTTCGGCAGGTGCCACGAGATATTTGCGGACGTGATAAAAGCCGCCGCCGTGGACTTGCCATTCTTCGCCGCTGGCACCTGCTGGAAGGTCAGCCGATTTCCGCAAGCCAAGGTCCAGTGCCACAAAATAGAAAGACGACCCAATCCAGGCGATTGCCGTGATGACATGCAGCCAGCGGATGGCAAAGGAGAGCCAGTCCCACAGGATCGTAAATTCAGCCATCTCCACCCCCACAATGTTACGCTCCATGTTCTTCTTGGCAAATATGCACCGTCGCCTATGTTACACGCAACAGCGAGGAATTACATGCGACCAGACATGCGATATGAACGGGACATGCGGGGCTATGGTGCAAACCCGCCGGATGCCCGTTGGCCGGGCGGGGCTTATGTGGCCGTTCAGTTCGTGATCAATTATGAGGAAGGTGGTGAAAACTGCCTGCTGCATGGCGATGCCCAGTCAGAGGCGTTCCTGTCTGAAATTGTGGGGGCGCAAAATTGGCCCGGTAAGCGCCATTGGAACATGGAATCGATTTATGAATACGGTGCCCGTGCCGGATTTTGGCGCTTGCACCGCATGTTCACGCAAAGTGCTGTGCCTGCCACTGTTTATGGCGTGGCAACGGCTTTGGCGCGTTCGCCGGAACACGTGAGTGCCATGCAGGAAGCAGGGTGGGAAATAGCCTCGCACGGACTGAAGTGGATTGAGTACAAGGACTTCAGCGAAAACGAAGAACGCGCTCATATGCTGGAGGCCATTCGCCTGCATGAAGAGGTGACGGGTGAAAGGCCACGTGGTTTCTATTTGGGTCGCGCATCCATGAACACGGTAAAGCTTTCGGCTTCTGAGGGTGGCTTTGATTATATTTCAGACAGCTATGCCGATGACTTGCCCTATTGGATCGAAGTTGAGGGCAAGCCACAATTGGTCATTCCCTATACGCTTGATACCAACGACATGCGCTTTGCCGCCGTACAGGGTTTCAACTCCGGCGACCAGTTTTTAACTTACCTGAAAGATGCGTTTGATGTGCTCTATGCTGAGGGCAAGGCGGGCAGCCCGAAGATGTTGAACATCGGCTTGCATTGCAGACTTGTTGGCAGGCCGGGGCGTGCGGCTTCGTTGCAGCGGTTTATTGACTATGTGAAGTCACACGACAAAGTCTGGCTGGCGCGTCGCGTCGATATTGCAGAACACTGGAAGAAAAATCATCCATTCCAAGCGCAGAAATTGCGGCCTTCATTGATGACGCAGGACGAATTTGTGAACGCATTCGGTGGTGTTTTTGAACATTCGCCATGGATTGCAGAGCGGGCATTTTCGAGCGAGTTGGGTTCGGCACACGACTCAGCGGGCGGGCTGCACAATGCTTTGGCCCGCGTGTTTCGGAGCGCAACAGTGGATGAACGCCTGAAAGTGTTGAAAGCTCACCCTGACCTTGCCGGGAAGCTGGCGGATGCTCTAGCCCACACCGGAAAGGCTTGTTCTCCACCCAAGGAATTACACGCAAATTTCGACACTTCTCGCTGATCGCCGGTGCTTGATTTTTATCGTACAAAAAATCCTGCGGGTTT
>JANMEM010000118.1:0-1753 GCA_031376985.1 Hyphomicrobiales bacterium | reverse complement strand
CTGGCAACAGTGGTGATGCTTCACTTTCACACTACGCTGAAGGCCTGTTGAATGATGACTCGCCTCTTGTGAAGGCTATGGCGGTTTGGGCAGTGGAGCATTTGTCATGAAGAAACATATATTGTTTTTTGGCTTTGGTTTTTCTGCTGAAGCCTTGTCACGAAGGCTTGATCCAGCAGTCTGGAAGATTACTGGCACAAGCCGTTCGGAGGAAGGTGCGGCAAAAATTACAACACTTGGTCACACAGGCGTGGTGTTTGGTGAAATGGATATGATCCCTGCATCGGTGACACATATCATTTCCTCGATCCCGCCTGATGCGGAAGGGGATCCGGTGTTGCGGAAATTCTCCAGCCAATTGGCCGCACGTGCGAAATCATTTGATTGGGTTGCCTATCTTTCAACAACAGGTGTCTACGGCGATCATGGCGGTGCTTGGGTGGATGAGGACACGCCACTCACCCCCAACACGGAACGCGGTCACAGGCGCCAGTCAGCTGAAACGGCATGGCTCGCGCTGCCTGTACATATCTTCCGTCTCGCTGGCATTTACGGTCCGGGGCGCAATGCGCTGGAAAGTCTGAAAGAAGGAACAGCCAAACGCGTCATCCGCGAGGGACAGGTTTTCAGCCGCATCCATGTCGAAGACATTGCAGGCATACTTGCAGCGTCAATGTCAAAACCAAATCCCGGTCGTGCCTATAATGTAGCCGATGACGAAGCCTGCCCGCCGCAGGACGTGATTGCCTATGGCGCAGAATTGCTGGGAATGGAACCTCCGCCAGAAATTGCATTTGAGGACGCGCAGCTTTCACCAATGGTGCGAAGTTTCTTTATGGATTCAAAGCGGGTGTCGAATGCGCGGGTGAAGGAGGAACTGCGATATGAATTCCGGTTTCCGAATTATCGGGTGGGGCTGAAGAGTTTGGTGTGAGAGGTCGCATGAGATCAACCAGCCCTTCGAGCCTCGCAAGGGCTCGCACCTCAGGGTGAAGGTATAAAATCCTCACCCTGAGGTGCCCGCCCTCTTGCGGGCCTCGAAGGGTCGGTTGATCCGGATTCACACCCCATCTCCATCCACCCGCATCGCCAATTGTAAAACCGTCTCCCGCATAATGCGCAAATGCGGCTGGGTTGACAGGCGATGATCACCGCCTTTGATCAAGGTCAGAGTAATATCTCCACCAAGTGCAGTCATGGTTTTTAAAGCATGGTCAGGTGGCACGTCGGTATCTTCGGTACCTTGCAAGATGCGAACCGGGAAAGGCAGACCCAAGCCTTTTTCCAACACGCCATGCCGGGTGCCGTCATCAATCAGATTGTAAGTGATCGGGTAGGGTGCGCCATAATCTGACGGTTGATGCCACAAACCATCGCGCACCAGCGTCTTCCTGTCTGCCTCTGACATTTTCGCCCACATCAAAGCGCTGGTCATATCCGTGGCGGGAGCCAGAAGCACCACGCCGCCAATACGGCGAAAGGCAGCAGGGTCTTCCGCGGCCAGCCGTCTCGCCAGCAGCAATGCAAGCCAGCCCCCCATGGAGGAACCCACAATGATGCGCTTGTTGCGGGTATGGTTCAGAAACATGTGGGTGGACTGTTCCAGCCAGAGGGAAATGGTGCCGTCGGTGAATTCGCCTGAGGATTGGCCGTGGCCCGAATAGTCAAAGCGCAGGCAATTCCGGCGTTTGACGCGGGCAAGGTCGGCCAGGCTTTCGCCCTTGCTGCCCGTCATCTCTGACATGAAGCCGCC
>JANMEM010000110.1:0-2115 GCA_031376985.1 Hyphomicrobiales bacterium | reverse complement strand
GAACCCGCCGTCATGGTCATGGCAATGCCACCCTTGGCGCGCTCCACATGGTAAGCCCGATACTTGTCTTTTGGCATCCCGTCTTCAGGGTAAGCCGGCTCATGACTCGTCGTCATGATGCGGTTTTTAAGCCGGAGGTGTTTGAGTTGGTAAGGTTGGAGCAGGGGGTCAGAGGAGGTCATGCCTGACAGATTAGGCGGGCTGCATGGGAAGGCAAGAACCAGCCCGCGCAAACCTCAGGTGACAAAAACTCAAGCTGTCAGGCCCTCACCCTGAGGTTCGAGCCCTTGCGAGCCTCGAAGGGCCAGCACGCGCGAATGCTTCGAGGCCCGCGAAGACGCGGGCACCTCAGCATGAGGGTTAGTTGCGAAAGCGGTCCCCGCTCACGCCGTCAAACAGATAGCCCCGCGCCACATCAAAATTCAGTGCAATCGGCGTATCAATTGCCTGCCGGAAATCCCGGTCAGCCCGCGCCACCAGCAAGTGTTCGCCCAAACGCACGGTCACCAAGGTCTGGTCGCCTGTGGGTTCCAGCGAATACAACAACGCATTCACATGACCCTTCCCCTTGGCCGCAACTGAAACATCCTCAGGCCGAATGCCAAACGTTACTTTGCCCGAAGCCTTGCCTGCCTTCGGCACCACTGTGTCGGGCCCCGTAAACACACCCTTGTCCATGCTGCCATGGATCAGGTTCATCGGCGGAGAACCAATAAACCCCGCCACAAAAACATTCGACGGATTGTTGTAAACCTCGTCCGGCGTACCCAGCTGCTGGATCTTGCCCTTGTTCATGACAGCAATGCGGTCCGCCAGCGTCATCGCCTCAATCTGGTCATGCGTCACGTAAACGGTCGTCGTCTGCAAACGCTTCTGGATGTGCTTCAACTGCGCCCGCATGGCCAGACGCAACTTCGCATCCAGATTGGACAAGGGCTCATCCATGAGGAACACTTGCGGGTGCCGCACAATCGCCCGCGCCAAAGCCGCCCGTTGCCGCTGCCCGCCGGACAGGGCCTTGGGCTTTCGTTCCAGCAAATCCCCCAGCTCCACCATGCGCGCAGCCTCGCGCACCATGGCGTCGTGTTTATCCTGGGGAACATCACGCATGCGCAACGGGAACCGGATATTTTCGTAAATCGACATATTGGGATAAAGCGCATAGCTCTGGAACACCATGGCCACGTCGCGGTCCCGCGCGTCCACATCATTCATGGTCTGGCCGTCGATCTGGATTTCACCCGCCGTCAGGTCTTCAAGCCCTGCGATCATGCGCATGGTCGTGGTCTTGCCGCAGCCTGAGGGACCGAGGAACACCATGAATTCCTTGTCCTTGATCTCAAGGTCAATGGCATCCACGCCCATGACGCTGCCCCAGCCCTTGGTGACCTTTTTCAAAGATATAGAAGCCATTTTCCCAACCCTGTTTCTTTTCAGTCTGCCCGCAGCTAGAAGATTGCGCAACAAAACTGCTGATTTTGAGGAATTCTAATAATAGCACATATTGACTTTGTCAAAAACAAAAGTATCATAAATAAAAACACCGCACAGGGAGCTGCGCAACACCATGCCCGCATCAAAATTTTCCGGAAATCTGCCCGCTGACCTGCAACGCCGCCAATCTGAACTCGGTCGCCCTGTGCGCATCGGCCTCATCGGCTGTGGCGAAATGGGAACCGACATCGTCACCCAATGCCGCATGATGCAGGGCATCACCGTCGCCGCCATCGCCGAGGTCCGCCACGGCAATGCCGCCAAGGCTTTGAAAATCGCAGGCGTCACTGAAGAGCTGCATGCCATCGCCGACACCCAATCCAAACTCAACAGCACCATTGAAAGCGGCAAAGCCGCCATCACGCTGGACGCCCAACTCATTTGCAAGTCCGATCAGATCGACGTCGTCATCGACGCCACAGGCCGCCCCGGCGTGGGTGCTGAAATTGGTTTGACCGCCATGGAACACGGCAAGCACCTGGTCATGATGAACGTCGAAGCCGACATCACCATCGGCGCCTATCTCGCCCAGGAAGCCCGCCGCCTCGGCGTCACCTACACTTTGGGCGCTGGCGATGAGCCCTCGTCCTGCATCGAACTCATCACCTTTGCGAAAGCTTT
>JANMEM010000102.1:0-1644 GCA_031376985.1 Hyphomicrobiales bacterium | reverse complement strand
GGACTGGCTTTTGATATCATCGTTCTCGACATCATGATGCCCGGTGAAAATGGATTGAGTTTTGCCACCTCCATTCGGGGTGCGGGCAACACCGTTCCAATCCTCATGTTGTCAGCGCGTTCGGATGCTTCCGACCGCATTCAAGGCTTGGCCACTGGCAGCGATGATTATCTGGGCAAGCCCTTTGAACCGGAAGAATTATTGCTCCGCTTGCGTAACCTGTTGCGACGCACGCAAGCCCGACCTGAAAAAATTACCGCCGTCAAATTTGGCGATTGCATTTTTGAAATTGAAAATGGCGCACTGACAAAATTGGGTGAAGCCATCCACTTGACAGGCCGTGAGAGAGAAATCCTGCGATTGCTTGCAGCATCACCGGGGCTTGCTGTGGCGCGTTCAATGTTACAGCCAGACGGGGCATCCGACGACGCCCGCGCCATTGACGTGCAAATGAACCGCTTGCGTCAAAAAATTGAAGATAACCCGGCCAACCCCGTGTATTTGCAAACCATGCGCGGGCAGGGCTACTGTCTGTTTGCGGAGAGCGTGTAATGCCGAACGAACAACATCCATCCATGTACAGCCGCTTTAACCGCTTGCTTGAACGCTATGCGCCTGCTGGCCTCTACCGCCGTGCCATGCTTATTCTGATTGTTCCGGTGTTGTTAATGCAAGTGCTTGTTGCCGGGTTTATTCTGGACCGTCATTGGGACAACGTGACCAAGGTCCTCGCTCGCGCCCTGTCGCGCGAGGTGGGCATTCTGGTTGAGCTCTATAATCGCTCAGATAAATCCGAGGCGGCTGCAAACGATATCGAAAAACTGGCGCATGATCGCTTGAGCCTCGAATTGACAGTACTACGCAACGCCGCTCTGCCAACCTTTCCGCAGCCCGCGTTTTACCAACTGTTTGATGTCAAGATGCAGAAATATCTAGCACGCGAAACCAGCAAACCTTTTTCCGTGGTGGGTAATTCACCAGACGGAATGGTTGAAATTCAGGTCGAAGTTGAACCGGGTCTCATTTTCAAAGTGAAGACCGAAGAGGACCGCGCTTGGGCCGCGAATACGCCGTTCCTGATGTTGTTGATGTTGGGATCAACCGCATTGCTCCTTTCCATCGCCGCATTGTTTTTGCGGAACCAGATCAGGCCTATTCTTGAACTGGCCAACGCCGCCCATGATTTTGGCTTGGGTCGCGACAACAAGCAATTCCGTCCTCGCGGTGCCGCCGAAATACGTGAAGCAGGGCAATCCTTCCTCGACATGCGTCGCCGCATTGCAAGGCATGTGGAACAGCGCACAGCAATGTTGGCGGGGGTCAGTCATGATCTGCGCACCATTCTCACCCGATTCAAATTGGAACTGGCGGTGATCGGTGACAATCCAAAAGTTCATCCGTTGAAAGAGGACGTGGATGAAATGCAGCGCATGCTTGAGGACTATATGGCTTTCGTGAAAGGCGATGGCGGAGAACAGATCACATCTGTCTCAATTTCCGAAGCCTTGGCCACCACGATTGAATCAGTCGAGCGCGACAGACCGGACTCAGACGCCATCATTGAACTGGGTGCCTTGCCCGGCGGTGATGTGAAACTGAAGGCCAACGCTTTCCGCAGGCTTTTGTCCAATCTCATTGGCAATG
>JANMEM010000361.1:0-19617 GCA_031376985.1 Hyphomicrobiales bacterium | reverse complement strand
CAGGCGTGGTTCCGATGTTGGTGAAGTTGCAACGCCCGCCACCGGAAATCAGGATTTTTGCTCCGGCTTGTGTGTTGTGATCCAGCAGCAGCACGCGGGCACCGCGCGCGCCCGCTGTGATGGCGCACATGAGGCCAGCGGCCCCTGCCCCAATGATGATCGCGTCATAGGTGAATGTTGATGCGCTCAAACAGACCGACGCTTGAATTTGTAAATCAATGCTGCGGCCAAAGCGACAGCGGCTGCAATCATGACCAAATGATCAGGTTCAGTCAGCAGGTGATAAAGGCTGCCCACAATCGAAAACGCATGCTCACCCGGATGCGCCAAAGCTGCGCCCGACGTTGTTGCGATGATTGCCGTTGCGATTGAAATCTTTTTCATATGCCGCTCCATTGCTCTTGCTGTGACGCGGAGTCATGTCCGTCCGTCGTGGATATGATTTACCAGCCCGTCACGTCCTGTCCAGCCGCAAAAACGGCAGGGCATGGGTGGGATGCGCTGAAGGGCTCAGTAGCCCTTCGGCTTCTGCCTGAAGAACTTTGTATGTGCTTCGTAGGCGGCGCAGACCTTCAGCACGGTCTGGTCATCAAACATCCGGCCCACCACGTGCAATCCTGCTGGCAGGCCGCTTTGCGTGAAGCCGCAGTTTACTGAGGCCGCTGGTTGTTGCGTCAGGTTGAAGGGATAGGTGAAGGGAGTCCAATTCACCCATTTCCCCATATTGTCGGGGTCATCCGGTTGCAGCTTGCCAGCCTCGAAGGCCGGGATGGGCAGAGTTGGTGTAACCAACACATCAAAATCCTGCATGAACAGGCGCATCTGTGTGCCCAAGGCACCGCGCGCCTTGGTGGCTTCGGCCAGGTCTTTGACGGTAATCGCAGCTGCCTGCTCCACCACATCCGCCAAAGCCGGATCGAGTATGGCTTTTTTCTCAGGTGGCAAGTCGGCCAGCATGGCGCGTGCGCCAGACCACCAGAGGGTGCGGAATATGGGTGCAGGATCGGCAAAGCCCGGATCAATCTCTGTCACTTCAGCGCCCAGCTTTTGCAAGACCGTGACAGCCTGTTTCACCAGTGCAGCGATTTCAGGGTTGACCTCGACGTATCCCAATGTTGCCGAATAGGCCACGCGCAAGCCTTTAAGCTTGCGCTTCGGCTTGTAGGCATAGTCCACGTCGTCATAGGGCAGTGAAAACCAGTCGCGGTCATCGGGCTGGCTGATGGCATTCATCATCATCGCCGCATCGGCAACGGTCCGTGTCATTGGCCCGATGTGGGCAACGGTGCCGAAAGGTGACAAAGGAAACGCGGGCACGCGGCCAAAGGATGGCTTTAAACCGAAAGTACCGGTGAAGCCTGCGGGAATGCGGATGGAGCCTCCGCCATCTGTGCCAAGGGCCAGAGGCGCATAACCCGCCGCCAAGCCCGCGGCGGAGCCTCCTGATGAGCCGCCCGGTGTGAGTGCAGGATTCCAAGGATTGCGGGTGATTCCAGTCAAAGGAGAATCAGTCACGCCTTTCCAGCCGAATTCCGGCGTGGTCGTAAGGCCCATGAATACAGCGCCTGCTTCCCGCAAACGTGCAACGGAGGGAGCATCAACATCCCAAGGGCCGTCTTTTGTTACGGTTTTTGAGCCGCGCGAGGTCGGCCATCCCTTTGTGAGCAAAAGGTCTTTGATCAACACCGGCACACCGTCCAGCTGGCTCAGCGGCTTGCCCGCTTTCCAGCGCTTGGCACTGGCTTCCGCCATGGCAAGGGTGGCTTTTTCGTCAAGATGGCACATGGCGTTGAGCGCGCCATCATGTTTGTAAACCTGCGCCAAACAGCCTTCTGCCACATCAACAGGTGAATATTTCTTTTTTCTGAAAGCCTTTTCAAGCTGGGTTGCTGTTTTCCAATGCAGGGGCTTTGACATGATTTTCTCCGGCGTTTTCTGCGTTTAAGCAGAAGCGATTGTCACAATCAGCCCCAAAACATCAAATCTAAACGGAAGATGAACGGAACATTCAGGCTGGGTTCCCCATTGCCCTCCTAATGTGGCTTCAAGTTCAAACAGTGACTACCACAGAGGGAAACAAACAGATGATCCGCTACACACTTTTCATTATGGCCGTCGTCGGTTCTGCTGCCACCGCATGGGCATCAATCACCCCGGCCGCCGTTTCCACCATTACAAACCGCAATGTGACGGTGATCGCGAAGAACCAGATCTGGCCTCTCGAAGGCAAACTGGTTTTACAGAAGTGTGCAGTGGAAGACTGCTCAGATACGCCGCAAGGCTAAGCTACACGGCATCGGCTGAAAAGCTGATTGCCGCGGAACACCGGGGCCGGACTCAGTTGGTCTGATAACCCGCCCCCTCGAGGACCAGTTGGTCTCCGGCTCCGGTTTCCACTTCAACCAGATACGTTAATCCGCCGGGACGGCAGGTTGACGTCGAAAAACCGGGGTTGGAACAGGTCGATCTGTAACCCGCCCCCTCGCCAGACGATCTGTTTCCGGCCCCGGTTTCTTCTTTTTCTATCCCAAGGCAGTTCCCCCGATCCCCTGCAAGCGATCCCCCAACTGCCCAACTTGACCCCGGCCCTGACCCCACAGGCCGGGGTTTTTATTTTGTGGTGGACTTGAGCCCCTTGGCAAAGCGCTTCCAATTCCGCTGATAGCTGTTGGCAGCCGCGGTCAATTTCAACACTGCTTCTTCATCCAACACACGAATGACTTTTCCAGGCTGGCCCACCACCAGCGAATTGTCAGGAATAATTTTTCCTTCGGGTATCAGTGCGCCTGCCCCGATCAAACAATTCCGCCCGATCTTTGCATGGTTGAGAACAATGGCTCCCATGCCAATCAGCGAGTTGTCGCCAATGTCACAGCCATGCAGAATGGCCTTGTGGCCAATGGTGCAGTTGGTGCCGATTGTCAGTGGTGCGCCCATGTCGGTGTGAAACACGCAAGCCTCTTGCACATTGCTGCCTCGCCCAACGGTGATCCACTCATTGTCGCCGCGCAGAATGGCACCAAACCAGATGCTGGCATCGGTCAGCAATCGCACTTTGCCGATCAGCTCGGCAGAAGGAGCAATCCAATATTGACCCTCACACGGAAGTTCCGGCGAAATTCCGTCAAGTGTGTAAAGTGACATTAAAACCTCAGGAGAAACCAAACACCTGTGTGAGGATAAACACCCCTTGCAAGAAACTCCAGATCAGACCTGCGATAACAATCGGTACTCCCAACAGCGGTTGGGCAATCAGCCACCAGAAGCCATCCAACAGAATGGTTGTTGGCGCGCTGAAAAAGGTAGCAATGACGCGGAAAGGTGTGAGCAAAGTCGGGTTAGGATCGAGAATATCTCCCAAACTTGGCGCTTCACCGGTGGCCATGGCCCAAGCGTTGCCAACAAGCCCTGACGAAATAATCCCCACTGCCACAGCAAACAACCAGGCCGCATGTTGCGTCACCATACCCCAAACCCCACTCACAAACCAATGACTCTGTGCCGTATTGGACCAGAGCGTTTACACTTGGTTTAGAAATGCAAGTTTTGGGCTAAAAGTAAAGTGACCTCATCCGCCCTTCGGGCACCTTCTCCACGAAAAGGCGTGGAGAAGGGACTGCCTTTTGTCCCTTCTCCAGCCCTCTTGCTGGAGAAGGTGGCGCAAAGCGCCGGATGAGGTCTCTTTTTTACTCTAAATCGATGTCCAAAATCGCCATGGAGAAATTGTAGCTTAGATCGCCGTCTTCTTCGTCGCGGAACACCACGCCCAGAAACTCTTCGCCAGCATAGACTTCGCCAGAATCCTTCTTCTGCGGGCGGGCTTTTACGGCCAGCGTCGCATTGTTGAAAGTTTTGCGGAAATAGGCGGTGAGTTTGGCGAGTTCATCAGGCTTCATATGGTAGGCTCCTTAGGGTGCGGCTGCTCTAGCTTTATTCAGGAATGGCCGCAACATCCTCTACCTGATGGTCCATGGTCCGTGCAGGTTCAGCACAGCCAGCATAGCCCACGACTTTTGCAGGCACTCCAGCGACTGTGCGATTGGCAGGCACGTCGTGCAACACCACGGAACATGCAGCGACACGAGAGCAATGGCCGATTTCGATGTTGCCAAGAATTTTCGCCCCGGCGCCGATCAGCACGCCGTGACGGATTTTCGGATGACGATCACCCGATTCCTTGCCCGTGCCGCCCAAAGTTACGCCCTGCATGAGCGAGACGTTGTCTTCAACCACTGTGGTCTCACCAATGACGATGTCATGGCCATGGTCGATCATGATGCCGCGACCAATTTTTGCCGCGGGGTGAATATCAACCGTTGAAATCATGCTGCACCGGCTTTGCAAATAGAGAGCAAAATCCTTTCGGCCAATCAGCCATAGCCGGTGTGCCATGCGATAGGTTTGCAGCGCCTGGTAGCCTTTGAAATACAGCAGCGGGTCAATGTAACGGTGGCAGGCGGGATCACGGTCAAAGGTTGCTACCATGTCGGCCCGCGCCGCGTGACCGATATCAGGATCAGCATCGAGTGCGTCCTGAAAAGCTTTGACGACAGTATCAGAGCCTAGATCAGCGTTCCCCAGACGTTGCGCCAAGCGATGTACAAGGGCAATTTCAAAAGTTTCATGGGCGAGAATGGAGGAGAAAATGAAACCGCCAAGCGCAGGTTCCGCGCGCGTGATCGCGTCAGCCTCAACGCGGATGCGGTCCCACACTGCATCAATCTTCTCAATGGTTCTGACCTGACCCTGCATCTCGCAAACACTCCGCTTCTTTTTCAAGTCTAGCACGTTCTGCCCCATATGGGGAGAGCGTCCGGGAAAGTAAGGTTTAGACGGTCGCTAAAAACTCCAGAACCGCCTTTTTATATTCCGAATCCCCTACCGCATTCATGTGGTTCCGGTTTGGCAATACGACGCCCTTTGCCGTTGGGATCAAATCGACCAGCGGCTGTACCGGGCCTGCAATATCATCAAGCTCACCCGCGACGATCAAAACCGGACATTTGATATGCGACAGGGCCTCTGGTTTGATTTTCACCCGCGAAGACCGCATGCAGGCCGACAAGGCCTTGAGATCACTTTTGGTGTTTTCGGCAAAGATGCGGAAACTGCGGGCACCGGGGTCGGTCACCTCCCGTACTGTTGCAGCCAACAGGCCGTCAGAAATTGCCTCGGCTCCGGGCACACCCAGCACCATGCGTTCGGCAAGACCTGCAATGACCAGAAGGGATACTCTTTCAGGATGAAGCAACGTCAGGAAAGTTGAAATGCGTGCCCCCATTGAATAGCCCATGACGGCGGCTTGTTTGATGTTCAGATGATCCAGCAGGCGCTTTGCATCCTCAGCCATGATGGAGGCCGAATATTTTTCAACGTCGTAGAGCTTTTCACTCTCGCCATGCCCACGATTGTCGATGGTGACGACGCGGTAGCCTGCACCGAGAAGTGTGTTGGTCCAGCCCGTCGCCTGCCAGTTCACCCGACCATTGGATGCAAAGCCATGAACGAGCAAAACGGGCTTACCCGTCCCCTCATCGGAATAAGCAATGTCAACACCAGCTGAATTGAATTTTTGCATCATCGTCCGGATATGCTATTGCCGCTTGCGAAACACAAGTTGATTGAGGAATCTCGAAATCATGGCCAGCGGCGCAACCCCTCACTTCCACAACAGCATGGGCAAAACCACCATCGAAGTGGGGGCCAAGGAATTCATGTGCATTGGTGCAAAACCACCTTATGACCACCCGCATGTGTTTCTTGACATGGGCATGGCCACCGAAATCATCTGCCCCTATTGTTCAACGCTCTACAGACATTCTGCAACTCTCTCGTATGGCCACGCTTTGCCTGCCGAAGCCGAATGGCACGACGCGGCTTAAGTTCTGACACGCTGACGATTGCCGAAGCGCGGCGCATAGCGCTTCACGCGCAGGGTTTTCAAGGCCAAACACGAGACACCAAGGCCAATTGGCCGAAGATTGCCAAGGCGGTTGATGCGCTGCACCTGCTGCAAATCGACAGTGTCAACGTGTTGGTGCGCTCGCATTATCTGCCACTCTATGCGCGCCTCGGTCATTACGACATGGCGGCGCTGGACAAGCGCAGCTTCGACAATGATCATCGGCATTTCTTTGAATGTTGGGCCCATGAGGCGAGCCTCGTGCCTTTGGCGCTGCACCCGTTGATGCGCTGGCGCATGGCGCGCGCCCGCAAAGGTGACGGCCAGTACAAGGGCATGGACACATTCGGCCAAGACAACCGTGCTTACCTCAAGTCCACGCTCGCGTTCATCGCAAAGAACGGCCCAACCCGCGTTCGAGATATTCCCGGCGGTGGCAAATCTGACGGAGCATGGTGGGGTTGGAGCAAGGGAAAGCTGGCAGTGGAAACGCTGTTCGACCAAGGCTTTGTCACCACCGCAACGCGGCAAGGTTTTGAGCGGATATATGATGTGCCGGAACGCGTGATTCCTCCGGATATTTTGGCACTGCCAACGCCCGCGGAAGATGACGCATTTCGGGAACTTGTAGCGAAATCAGGTGAGGCACTTGGCATCGCAACTGAATTGGATTTGCGCGACTATTTCCGATTGCCAGTTGCGGCCTTCAAAACCGCTTTCGCTGCAACAGTTGAGTCTGGAATTTTACGCCCTGTACGCGTTGAGGGCTGGAACCAGCAAGCCTATCTCCACCACTCTGCCAAACTGCCGCGCATGGCAGGTGCCACCGCCCTGCTAACACCTTTCGATCCCTTGGTGTGGAACCGTGACCGGGCTGAACGTCTGTTCAATTTTCACTACAGGATTGAGCTCTACACCCCTGAAGCCAAACGCAAATTTGGATATTATGTGCTACCCTTCCTGCATGGCGACACACTGGCGGGACGACTGTGTTTGAAAGCCGATCGTTCGACTTCAACACTGATGGTGAATGCATCGCATCATGAGATCGGAATCGCACCATTTGAGATTGCCCCCCACTTGAACGCAGAACTTGTCTTGATATCGAAATGGCTTGGTTTGCAACACGTCAGCATTGCAAAAATCGGAAATCTCGCCTCCGCCCTGCTTGCTACAGTTTAGGTTGCCTGGACAAAAGTTCACGAAGGGTTCGATTTACGGTTTCGATTGCATAAGGCTTTTGAACTATTGGCGCACCCCCGAAAATAGCTCCCATATCATTTTCAACAGGGTAACTGGTGGTGATGGCAAACGGAATTTGATGTTTTTTTAGCATTTGAAGAATCGCCAAACTATCTCCACTTTTTAGCCTGAGATCGAGCAAAGCGATACGATAGGTTTGATGCAACAAATGTTCCCGAACTTGATGCAAATTCACGGCTTGATCAACGAGCTTAAACCCCGCGGATATGATCATGTCTTCCATATCGAGGAAAATTACAAAATTGTCCTCGATAATGAGGCATCGATCAGTAGCAGTTATCATCATGTCAAAACCTGCTGCCTTGGGCTTCGAGTCGAAAAGCGGAGGCGGGGAAAAATGGCTGCCTATGGAACGAAGACTGTTGTTCCGAGTTGAACAGGTATGAAGCCTCATGTTTTGATCCTCGAAGACGACTTTATCATTTCAATGGATATCGAAAGTCTGGTTGCCGAAAGCCTCCACGCCACACCTGTTTTGGCAAGAAGCGTTCATGCTGCCCTCAAGTTGCTTCCGGATGACATTGCTTTCGCCTTTCTCGATATTGATGTTCTCGACGGGCACAGCTATCCAGTCGCGCAAAAGCTCGTTGACAACCACATCCCGTTTATTTTTCTGTCCGGGAAAAACAAAGATCTGCTTCCTGAAGCGTTCAGCCAAGCACCATTTTTATCCAAACCTGTCGACGCCGAAAATCTGTTACAACTCACCAAATCGCTCACAGGCGCATTCGAATGAGGTCTATCTGTGTATGAATAAACACATCTCCCGTCGCCGTCTGTCCACAAGTGCACACACATGAGCAATAATTTGTCTTCCGCCATTGTCCCAGGCGGACTCACAAAAAATAACCTGCTCAACCATTTGCAGCAGAAGGACTTTGCCCTGATTTTTCCGCACCTGAAGCAGATCACGGCCGAGCCCAATGAGGTGCTCTACAATCAGGGGCAAAACGTTGGCACTGTGTATTTTCCATGCGGGCCGACGTTGGTATCGTTTCTGATTTCAACCGAGGACGGCGGCGCCGTTGAAACAATGCTGGTTGGACGAGAGGGCGCTGTTGGCGGCATTGTAAGCCAAGGCAAGCTGCCTGCCTATTCGAGAATCATGGTGCAGTTCGGTGGAGACTTTCTGACGTTGCCCATCAAGGTTCTGGATGAAGCCAAATCCGCTTCCAGGTCGCTGGACAATTTGTTCGCGCGATACGCCGACTGCACGATGGCACAAATTTTTCAGTCCACTGCCTGCAATGCTGCACATGGTATCGAGCAACGGACGGCAAAATGGATTCTCGCTGCCGTGGATCGCACAGGTGACCATGAGGTGCCGCTCACACAAGAGCGCCTTGCTGGAATGTTGGGGGTTGGCAGAAGTTACATCAGCCGAGTAATCGGGCGGTTCAAGCAGGAAAAAATCCTGAGTGTGAAGCGGGGCAACATGTTTATTCTGGATGGGAAAAAACTGGCCCAAAAATCATGTGGCTGTAACGACGCAGTGCGGGCGCATTTTGATATGGTGCTGGCAGGTGTCTATCCGGATGAGAATGAGCCGGTGACGTAACTCCCACAAGTGCCGCTTCGCTTCGCCGGACAGTCTTCGCCCTTTGATCTCCTCATGGCCGCGCCAGGCGTAGCCCAGAGGGCAAAGACTGGTGCGGGCGGCGGGACTCGAACCCGCACTTCCTTGCGAAAAACGGATTTTAAGTCCGTTGCGGCTACCATTACGCCACGCCCGCCTGCTTCACCCCGCGTCATAGAGGGTTGAGGCCTTGCTTGACAAGCTGTAGCACAAAGGCTGATTTGGCACGGGGCACAGGGCAGCGCGGACTCATGATGGAATATTTCAACACACCGTTCCAAATCTTCGGACATTTTGCATACTTCATGCTGGCCTTGTCGTATGTATTGACCAACATCTTCTGGCTGCGGGTGACGGCTGTCATCAGCATGATTTTGGAAATCGTCTACTTCATGTATTCCGGCGGCGACTTGATAACGGGAATTGCATGGACTGTATTGTTCATATTGATCAACGCTTACCAGTTGTTCTGGCTCATCCGAGAACGCCTCAGCTTGAAGCTTCCGGAAAAAGAGGCCCCCCTTCTCCGCGAGGCCTTGGCCGGCCTCGACGATGCGCAAATATCACAATTGCTCAAAGCTGCCGAATGGAAAGACTTTCAACATGGTGATATGCTGACGCGGCAGGATGCGCCCGTGGATGCACTGTATTTTCTGTGTTCAGGCCGCGCCAATGTCGAAGTCAACCGGTCGTTGGTCACGTTCCTCGAGAAAGGATCGTTCGTTGGAGAAATTGCATATCTCACGGGAAATCCAGCCACCGCGACCGTGGTCATCGACGAGCCTGCGCGTGTTTTGAAATTCTCAAAGATGCGTATGGCAAAGGTAACTGCGGCGGATCCACAAATCAATGGCATCATCTATCAGTTGCTGGGCCGCGACCTTGCCATGAAAATGCGCCGCGCCAATACACGCCGCGTTTTGCAGGAAGAAGAAGACGCCGTCAGGGTTTGAGCGCCAACCAGACAAGCACCACGGACGTCATGTGGTGCAGGGTCTGATCGGTGATGATGGCCCACCAGAACTGGCTGTCTGAATAACTCCAGCCCATGCGTTTCACCACGTTCTCCTTGATGAAGTCGATGTGGTAATGAATGGTGCCGTCAAGCACTGCCAAACCTGTTGCCCACGTCAGCGGCAAGCCGAAAAGGCTCAAGACGACGAAACATCCCGCCATGTGAATCAAACCGTGAAACAGCCCCTGCGGCCTGCCGTATACCGATTTTTCCCGCACCATTTGCAAAGTCTGAAGCGGGCCATCACAAATCACGTGTTTGATCTGCAAGGCCACGAGCAACAGCAGTACCGACTGGAGCGTTTCATTCATGGAGTTGGCCATTAACCTTTTTCAGGGCCAGTGCCAAGCCACAGCATTTGCTTTTGAAAAACCTGTATTTTGGGCTAATACCATGTGTGGGGGCCCTAAGTATTTGGAGAATTGGGCAATGTTTCGCACTTGCTTCGTCATTTCGGGCTTTTTTCTGTTTGGTACGATGAGTTCAAACGCCGCTTTTGCAGCAAAGATGGGCGAAGTCGTGGCCGTTGTGGGGGAACCTTCGGCTTCCGGACCGAGCGGCAATCGCACGCTGGCAGCGGGCAGCGAAGTGTTTGAAGATGACTCAATCCATGTTTCAACGGGCAACGCACAAATCCTGCTGGATGACGGTACGCGGCTTGTGGTTGGCCCAGACTCAACATTGTTGCTTGACCAATTTGTCATGCGCGCAGGGGCATCAAAGGCGGAGAAAGTATCGATAAGTGCGTTGCGTGGAACCTATCGCTTCATCACCGGTCGCAGTGCAAAATCTGCCTACAAGATCAGAACTTTGCAAGCCACTATCGGGATTCGCGGTACTGGCTTTGACTACTGGGTGATCAAGAAGACCGGCGCTGTGGTACTTAATGGTCAGGTGGTGTTGGCGGGCTTGAATGGTGGCTCCGTCAATCTCAAAGCGGGTTGTCAAATGGGTGAAGCCACCTTCACAACGGCGAGGCCGCTATTGGGCAAGGAGAAAAACAAGACCATTCGCGACAATCTGCCATTCCTGCAGGACCAGTCGCAACTGACGCGCCGTTTTCAGTTGGACGTAACCGCGTGCAGGCTTGGTCCACCTGATGAAGAAGACGGTAGCGAAACACAAGGCAATGCTCCGCCTGCCAGACCTGGCAATCGTCAGCAATAGTTGAAAATGTGACAAGAGCCTGGATGTCTCCCGCTGCGCGCAAACGCGTCCTGCAATTCTGTTGGGTTACGGCCTGGCTTCTGGGGCTATTGGCGCTGCGGGCGTTTGATCCCGGTATTATTGCGTCTGTGCGCGGCTCTGGTTTTGATCAGTTGCAAAGGATGTTTCCCCGCCAACTGGAACAGCCGCTGCCGGTGCGAATTGTTGACATTGATGAAGCGTCTTTGAAAGCCCTCGGGCAATGGCCATGGTCGCGCGTAACACTAGCCAAATTGGTGGACGAGCTTACCGGACTCGGCGCTGCTGCCATTGCATTTGACATTGTGTTTCCAGAGCCGGACAGGCTTTCACCACGACGGATCATGCAGGATCCGGCTTTGACGGGCATACTACCCACTGCCTTGGACACGGCAGCCCTGCCAGATTCAGACCAGGTGTTTGCTGCGGCTTTGTCAGGAAAGCCCGCAATCACGGCTTTCGCATCCACCTCAGGCGTGGCAGGTACAACCGCACTCGTCTTCAAGTCCGGTTTTGCGCAAACTGGCGCGCCGGCCACCAATGCGCCGCCGAAATTGGGACGCATCACTGCGAACTTGCCGGTGTTTGATACTGCTGCCGCAGGTGTGGGTGGGATCAATATTGACCTTGCGGGCGAACAAGGCGTTGCACGCCAAATTCCATTGTTGTGGACCGATGGCATTCGTTTTGCTCCATCGCTTTCTATCGAGACCCTGCGCGTGGCGCAGGGTGCGAGCACCATGTTGGTCAACGCTTCGCCTGATACTGAAAACGCAATTGAAAGCATTCGCATCGGCGATATAGAGATTCCCACGGCAGAAAATGGAATGTTCTATCTGCACTATCGGCCTGACTCAGCAGAACTCTATGTATCAGCCATCGACGTGCTGACACCCGAAAAGCGCGAAGCAATCCGGCCCATGATTGAAGGCAACATCGTTTACATTGGCACATCAGCCGTGGGGTTGCTGGATGTGCGCACAACCGCCCTTGGTGAAACTGTGCCCGGTGTTTCGATCCACGCGCAAGCCACAGAGCAAATGCTGTCCGGTCGCTTTCTCTCACGACCTGAATGGGCTGTGGCGCTGGAATTTGTGGCACTTCTGATGGGCGGGCTTGCCATAGCGGCGGTTGGCGCGGTTTATCGGCCCTGGGCCGCGTTTGTTGCCGCCATCACGTTTGGCAATATTTGCGTGGCAACCACCCTCTACTCCTTCAAGAGTCTTGGGCTATTGTTCGACCTCACCTATCCGGTGATTACGCTGACGTTGATTTCCCTCGTCAGCGCCGCCTATCGTCTGGTGATTACCGATCGCGATGGCCGCAATATGCGGCGCATGTTTGGTCGTTACGTCGCGCCATCAGTATTGGCAGATATCGAACGCAATCCACAGAATCTGAAACTCGGTGGTGAAGTGCGCGACGTCACGGTGATGTTTCTCGACATTGAAAATTTTACGCCGCTCAGTGAAAAGCTTTCACCAGAAGAATTGGTGCAAACCATCAACGGCCTGTGGACGGCGTGTTCTAAATCCATTCTTGAACAAGAAGGTACAATCGACAAATTCATTGGTGACGCCATCATGGCGTTTTGGAATG
This sequence comes from Hyphomicrobiales bacterium, assembly GCA_031376985.1. Classification (GTDB taxonomy): domain Bacteria; phylum Pseudomonadota; class Alphaproteobacteria; order Rhizobiales; family Aestuariivirgaceae; genus Aestuariivirga. The sequence continues at coordinate 7,077 of JANMEM010000361.1, read as the reverse complement.
CGCCTGTGCCCGTTGCCAACCACCAGTACCACGCTGCGAAGGCAGCCCTTGGCATTCGTAAATCCGTGGAAGCGTACAATGAGGTTGAAGCAGTTTCGAAGCTGCTGAAAGAACGTGGCATTCCCCGCATTGCCGTGCGCACCGGTTTGGCCAGTGGCTTGGCCTGCGTTGGTAATATGGGGTCCAGTGACCGGTTTGATTACTCAGTTCTGGGTGAAACCGTAAATACGGCGGCGCGCACGGAATCATCCTGCAAGGGCATTGGCCACGACATTCTGATTGCAGGGACATTACATCCCGAAACACAGAAACTTGCGGTTCTCAACGCCGGTCGTATTGCCATGAAAGGCAAAAGTCAGCCTGAACCTGTGTTTGTGGTCATAGGTGATGAGGTTGAACGAGAAACCACAGCTTTCGCTGAATTACTCAAAGAGCACGATCATCTGGCCACAAAATTGGCCGCTCAGCCAAAAGCCCGCGCCCTTGGCTCAATCCGGCAATTACTGGATGAAGTGGCCCTTCGCCACCCGACCTGTGGACACTATCTGCGGACAATGGCGAACCGAATGGTGGATTTTACCGGCGTGAAAAGCAGCCGCAAAGCCGCGTCAACCGAGTAAAATCAACAGATCACGCCTTGGCTTTTTCGCCAATCGGCTTGGCAAACTGCATCTCCATGTCCCATGGCAGGTAAATCCAGGTGTCTTGGCTGACTTCGGTCACAAAAGTATCGACCAAGGGGCGGCCTGACGGCTTTGCATAAACCGTGGCAAAATGCGCTTTCGGCAACATCTCCCGCACGATCCGCGCGGTGGCGCCTGTGTCTACAAGATCATCGACGATCAGCACGCCATGCCCTTGATCGCGCTCAATAAAACTTGGAGCAACTGGTTTCAAAACTGTAATCGCACCCTGTTTGTCGTAGTCATATGAGGCGACAGAGACAGTCTCCACCACACGGATCCCCAGTTCTCGCGCAACAATTGCTGCAGGCACCAAACCACCCCGTGTAATGCCGACAACTGCGTGAAACGGTCCTGCTGCATTCAATCGCCAGGCCAAGGCCCGGGCGTCCCGATGAAACTGGTCCCAAGACACGGGAAAGCTCTTCTGCCACTTCTCATCCATCGGAATTCCCTTCGATTTAGCCGTCTCTGGCCTAATTATTAATGTTCTGACGCAAAGCGAGGCTTCCACGCAAGACTTGTATAACCATTTTCCACATAGAGTTGGCTTTTTGACACTGTTTGCAAGAAGTCCATGATCGAACAACTCGTATCCGCACTCAACCTCGCCAACACCGAAGCTCTTTTGGTATCCATGCCGGATGCCATTCTTGTGGACGCCACAAACGCGGTACTCGTGCGCTGGGGAGCGTCCCGCACGGATTTGCTGGGAAAGCCGTTGTTGAAATTTGGTGTGGGTCTTCTTTCGGCGCGGCAGGTAGAAACCCCGACCACTGCAGATACGGCAACAAATATCGAAGTCTGCTATACGCCACCCCTTGGAAAAGCCATCGTCTCACGCTTCAAGTCACAAAAAATTGCTTCTGATGGAAAGGAACTGTATCTTCTCATCAGTCAGCATATGACAGTTGAACAGGCAACGGCCATTGAAGAAAGTGAACGCCGCCTCAGCCTCGCCTTGCGATCAGGCGGCTACGCCTTGTGGGACTATAACTACGAGACAAATCAAACCTACAACTCGCCTGAAATGGTGGAGGTATTTGGCCTGAATGTTGATGGCGCAAAACTTGACTTCAACAACTTCAACCAACTGATCCACACCGAAGACCGCGACAAAACCCTCGAAGAGAAAATCCGCACGGCGCCTTTCGGGCAAGAGGTTTTTCAAACCCGTTACCGGGTCAAAACCACTGCCGGAAAATATGAGTGGATTGAGACAATCGCAGGGATCGTTCGCGATCCCAAATCCGGGCGGGCAATAAAATGCGTTGGGCTTTGCCGAAACATCGACGCCCAGATGGTATCGCTTGAACGGTTGAAATTGTCAGAGCGCACCCTCAAACGTACGCAGTCCGTAGCAAAGATCGGATCATTTTCTCTGCGTGTCGAAAGCAATGTGTCGCGCCTCACATCAGAAATGGCAGATCTTATCGGCATGGCTGATGCCATGGTTCATCCCACACTCAAAAGTTTTATCGAGATTATAGATCCCGCCGACCAAGAGCGGTTTAGCGAAGCGCTCGAACTGGCAAAGCTGGGCCAACATATCAAAAATCTCGAAATCACAGTTAAATTGCGCTCGGGTGAGCAGACCTGGTTTGAAGTGTCCATGGAGCCTGAGCTTGACTCGCAAGGCAACGTCGAAAGCGTTTTTGGCTGCTGCCAAAGTGTAACCGAACGCAAGGCCCTGGAGCGCAAATATCAGCAAGCGCAAAAGATGGAGGCTGTTGGTCAACTCACTGGCGGCATAGCCCATGACTTCAACAATCTGCTCATGGTGGTCATGGGCAATTTGCAGCTTGTCGAAAATCTGGTGAAACATGACGAACGTGCCACCAAGCGCATTCGCGCTGCCACCGAAGCTGCTGAAAAAGGTTCCGATCTCACAAAGCGCATGCTTGCCTTCTCGCGCCAGCAGACCTTGCAAAACAAGGAATTGACCGTCAACGACCTGGTCTTCGCCATGGAAGACATGCTGGCCCAAGCCTTGACGGCCAGTGTATCTCTGAAAATCATGCCGGGAACGGATGTCTGGCCCGTCAAGGCCGACAAAATCATGTTGGAAACCGCAATCCTCAATCTCGCCATTAATGCCCGTGATGCCATGGCGCCGAAGGGCGGCGACCTGATTATTGAAACCGCCAACCGGACGCTCTCAGCCGAATATTGCATTGACCATGAAGATGTGAACCCCGGCGATTATGTGCAAATCTCCGTGACGGACACGGGCATGGGCATTGCGCCCGAAAACATCGAAAAAGTGTTCCAACCTTTCTTTACCACCAAAGGGCCAGAAAAAGGTTCAGGTCTCGGATTGTCAATGATCTATGGCTTTGTCAAACAATCTGGTGGCCATGTCAAAATCTACTCCGAAGTCGGTCACGGTACGTCGGTGAAACTCTATCTTCCACGCCTGAAATCACGTCTCGTTGCACTTCCAACCGACATGGATGCCACTGCCATGCAAGACCATATCCGTCAGGAACTTGGTGCTACGCCAAATTCGCCTCAACAAAACTATGGCAGTGCGCTTTCACCAAAATCCCGGCCGACCATTCTGGTGGTTGAAGACAACGACAGCGTCCGTGACGTTGCTGCCGCCATGATCGAAGAAATGGGTTTCGAGGTGTTGACCGCAATCAACGGGCCTGAGGGTCTCAAAACCATCGAAGAACGCCGCGACATCAATCTGGTCCTGTCCGACGTCATCATGGCGGGAGGCATGAACGGACCCGAACTCGCGGCCAAGGCCATGAAAATCAGGCCCAAGTTGAAAGTTCTGTTCATGTCCGGCTATGCACCAGGCTCGGTGCGCCTGATGCAGGATCTGCCAGATTCAATCGAGCTGGTGAACAAGCCTTTCACGCGCAATGATTTGACGGAAAAGGTAAGACGCGCGCTTGCGGCCTGAGGTATTTCTTCTTCCTCGGCTTTGCAGGAGGAGGAAAAGTTTACACTTCACTCCACCCCCGTGCCTTCCCGGCCTTCACCAATTCTTCAGCTGCCACCTTCACCGCTTCCACGGCTTTACCCAACGCCATTTCGTCGCGCCCGCGCAGCACCAGATTTGTGTTAAATCCAGCCTCGCTTTCAAACGGATATGACCCGACTGAAAGCATTGGCCATTTCTCCTGAATGTCTTTCAGTGGTTTTGCGATGTCGCCTTCACCACCTTCAAAACGAACGGTGCGGCTGACGACGACAACGCCGCCGGACAGTTGCGGTGCCAGTGCATCCATCATTGCGTTCATGACCTTTGGCACACCTGCCATGACGAAGACGTTTTCGAAGCGAAAGCCCGGTGCCTTGCTCACGCTGTTGTAAATCAAGGATGCACCATGGGGAATTCTGGCCATGCGCATACGGGCTTCATTGGGTTCGCGGCCAATATCGGCAAAATGCTTGAGCAGAATTTCGCTGGCTTCAGGATGATGAGAAATCTCAACACCGAAAGCCTTGGCCATGCTGTCAGACGTAATATCGTCGTGTGTAGGCCCTATGCCACCTGTGGTGAACACATAGGTGTATCGCACCCTCAAGGCATTAACTGCAGCCACAATATCCGCTTGATCATCAGCGACCACGCGGGCCTCTTTCAAATCGATACCCAGCGCGGTCAGATAATCAGCAATAAAACCGAGATTTTTGTCCTTGGTGCGGCCTGATAGCACCTCGTCGCCGATCAACAACACGGCAGCAGTGGGGGCGATTGTCATTGTCATCTCCGAATTTTCGCTTGCCTTGTGACATTGCCCATGGTCCCTGTCGAGGATGCTTTTCAAATCACCTCTCATGCGCGGCACGCTGATCAGGCGCTACAAACGCTTTCTCGCTGACGTGAACTTGGACACTGGCGAAACCATCACAGCCGCCTGCCCCAATACCGGTGCCATGTTGGGTTTGACCACGCCAGGTTTGAAAGTCTGGTTATCACGTTCAGACTCAGCCACCCGAAAATATCCGCATACCCTGGAAATCGTCGAACGTGATGACGTTGGTGCAATCGGCATCAACACATCGCATCCGAATGGGCTGGTTGAAGAAGCGCTGAAGGCCAACAAGATTCCATCACTTGCCGACTACTGCTCAATCCGACGGGAGGTGAAATATGGCGCGAACAGCCGCATTGACCTGCTTCTGGAAACAGACAATCGCCCACCTTGCTATGTTGAAGTGAAAAATGTGACCCTTTTCCGTCAGCCTCACATTGCAGAATTTCCCGATTGCAAAACCGAACGCGGCGAAAAGCATTTGCGTGAAATGATGGAAATGGTGCGCCAAGGGTGCCGCGCCGTCATGGTCTATTGCATTCAGGGCGGTCGCCCCGATGCCTTCACTCTGACACCGGACCTTGACCGCGCCTATTTCAATAGTTTTTTGGCCGCCAGACAGGCAGGGGTTGAAGCCTTGGCATTGACCTGCCATGTGAGCCCTGACAGAATTGAAATCATGGGCACCGTGCCCCTGCTGGACTTGACATGAACGACCTCGACGTCAGCGAAAAAAACCCGCGCATCCGCCTTTATAAAAAGGAGGACTTTGCACCCATGCACCGTGCCGGAAAGTTGACTGCAGAATGTCTCGACGTGTTGGTTGAAGCCGCCCAACCTGGCGTGACCACCGCCCACCTGGACCGACTTTGTGTCGAATTCGCGCGTGACCACAATGCCATTCCGGCCACCATAAACTACCGTGGTTACAAACATTCCACCTGCATTTCGATCAACCATGTGGTTTGTCATGGTATGCCCAACGACAAACCTCTGCTTGATGGTGATATCGTCAATATCGATGTGAGTCTCATCGTGGACGGATGGTTTGGGGACACCTCGCGCATGGCCAATATCGGCAATGTCTCACGCAAGGCTGAACGTCTCGTCGAACTCACCTATGAATGCCTGATGCGCGCCATCGGCGCCGCCAAGCCTGGCAACACCCTGGGCGATATCGGTTATGCCATTCAGTCCCTTGCGGAAAAGGAACGCTGCTCAGTGGTGCGGGATTTTTGCGGCCATGGTCTGGGACAAGTCTTCCACGATCATCCCAATGTATTGCACTACGGTCGTCCCGGCGAAGGTGCCGTGTTGAAGCCCGGAATGTTCTTCACCATCGAGCCCATGATCAACCTTGGCAAACCCCATGTGAAAGTTCTGTCCGACGGTTGGACTGCTGTGACAAGGGATCGTTCGTTGTCGGCACAGTTTGAACATTCAATCGGCATTACGGAAACGGGTTGCGAAATATTCACTCTCAGCCCCAAACAACTCCACCAGCCCCCCTACAAAGTGTAACGCCATGGCAAAGTCTCCCGCCAAAGGTTTGGAGGAAGGCCTGCCACCCCTGCACATGGGCCACCGCGAACGTTTGCGGGATCGTTTCATCGTCGGTGGTGCCGACGCTATGCCCGACTACGAACTCCTGGAAATGGTATTGTTCCGCGCCATCAAACGTGGCGACACCAAGCCGATTGCAAAAGCGCTGATCGCCCGTTTCGGAACTTTTGCCGAAGTCATTTCAGCACCTGCCAATCTGTTGATGGAAGTCAAAGGTGTTGGCCCCGGCATTGTCACCGAGCTGAAACTTATTCGCGCCGCGGCATTGCGACTGACCAAGGGCGAAGTCATCAATCGCCCGGCTCTCAGCACTTGGAATCACATCATCGACTATTGTCACGCCGCCATGGCCTTTGAAGAGGTTGAAACTTTTCGGTTGTTGTTCCTCGACAAGAAAAACCATTTGATCGCCGACGAGAAACAGCAAGTCGGCACCATTGACCATACGCCTGTCTATGCCCGTGAAGTTGTAAAGCGTGCACTTGAACTTTCAGCCACGGCCATCATCCTCGTTCACAATCATCCCTCAGGTGACCCCACACCGTCACTGGCCGACATCGATATGACCAAGCGCATCATAGTCGCCGCCGACAAACTGAATATCCTCGTCCACGATCACATCATCATCGGCCGAAAGGGCCATGTAAGTTTCAGGAATTTGCAGTTGATCTGAGTGCAGCCAGTGCTTCCGGCGTATCGGCATCCATCAACACGCCTGGGTCAACTTCGACTTCCGTTGCTTCTGATTTCAAATCACCAATCAGCATCCGCGCACCCCTGTCACCCGACAACGACACCAAGCGCGCGAAATGTTCCGCACCCCACAACACCGGATTTCCGAACTGACCCTTGTGCGTTGGCACCACAATGGAACGGTGTTCAACCGGATTGAAGCCCGCAATCAACTTGTCGATGACGGCACTTGAAACACGCGGCATATCACCGAGGCAAACGACAACAGCATCAGCAGTCGCAGCCGCTTCAATGCCAACTCGCAATGATGACGCCATGCCTGTCGCGTAGTCCAGATTGTGCACGGTACGAACCTTGTAATCCGT
>JANMEM010000053.1:0-3546 GCA_031376985.1 Hyphomicrobiales bacterium | reverse complement strand
TTTTGGACGTCGCTGTGAGGCTTACTTGTAGACCTTGTCTGCTACCTTTTGCAGACGCTCCAAGATGGCGTCGATATTTTCCGGCTTTGCCATGAATTCCTGGAAGCCTTCCATGCCGGCCTTGGCCATGTCGGCGGGCGCGTCACGGTCGAAGAACTGGGCCAGAGCGTAGGCTTCGGACAGTTCCTTGAAACCAGCCTGAATGAACGGATCATCGCCGACGGTTGCCTTGTTGTTGACAGGCAACTGGCCGAGGGTGGCGTTCATCTTGGTCTGCGCTTCAGGTGAAGCGAGATAGGCCAGGAACTTCCTGGCATCAGCCTTGTTCTTGGCGCCTGACGGAATGTGGAACGTATCCGTCGGGGCTTCTTCTGCGCGTGGAATGCCCGCAGTAATTTCCGGGAATATCATGAAGCCCAGAGTGTCGTTGGTCATGCCACCTTCCTTGAAGGTGGCCACGGCGAAGTTGCCCATGACGTAGTTGGCGGCCTTGCCTTGTGACAGCAGTGCAGCAGCGTCCTGCCAGTCAATGGCAGCAGCGTTGGCTGACATGTAAGGCACAACCTTGGCCCATTCAGCGAAAGTGGCCTTCACTTTTGGGTCTGTCCACTTCACCTTGCCGGCGGTCAAGTCCATGTGGAACTCGTAGCCGTTGGTCCGCATGTTGATGTAGTCGAAAATGCCAGCGCCGGGCCACAGGGCTTTGGTGCCGGTGGTCAGACAGTCAATGCCAGCGGCCTTGAACTTTTCGCAGTTGGCGATGAATTCAGCCCAGTTCTTTGGCTCGGTCGCACCAGCTTTGGCGTAGGCTGTTTTGTTATAATAGATACCCCATTGATAATAGGTGTAGGGAACACCCCACTTTTTGCCATCAATGGTCATGGAGGCAGCGGCTGACTTCAAAGAGTCATTGAGGCCGTTTGCTTCCCAGACGTCTGAAACGTCATCGAACAGTCCGGCTTTTACAAATGGGGCCATGCGGTTGCCAGCGTACCAGGCAGCAACGTCTGGCGCATCAGCGGCAAGGAAGTTGCGGATGGCAGATTTGTAGCCTTCGTGGTCGAAGTTGTTCCACTTGACCTTGATGTCAGGATTGGCGGCTTCAAAACCGGCAATCAGTTCTTCCATGGCTTTTTTGGGCGCTGGATCGGTCTGATCTGAGTTGACAACCAATTCGCCAGCCAAAGCTGTAGATGCCGAAAGTGCAATAGCAAGTGCGAGGCCTGAAAGGCCCTTCAATAATGTCATGTCTTCCTCCCTGGACCCGCCCCCACCATGGTGGCGGATGAAGTCTTGTGCGTCCGTTTTTATTCATTTGGATCACACTTATGACTAGACCTTGGATGAATTTTCGGCAAGTCTCTACCGAAATCAACCTTCGAATTTCCTGAATCCTAAGAAGCAGCACGTTAAAATAATGATCAAACCGCTCGTTCCGATTGTTGATTTTCCCAGCGAAGGGGTGCGGATCCATGGCGATCTGGATCAAAGCTATCCTGTCGAGGTGTTCGGCGATCACAGTTTTTGCGCCGGGAAATCAATGAAGGTTTTTACCATGTTGGCCCCCCACATGCACAGTCAGGTCGAAATGAACATCATGTTGACGGGGCATATGACCTATTGGTTTGATGGCCGTGCACTGACTTTATCAGAAGGTCGATTGGCCCTGTTTTGGGGCATGATTCCGCATCAGGTGACGGCTTGTGCGCCTGATACAACCTTTGTTGTGCTCTATGTGCCGATGTCGGTGTTCATTGAATTGCCTGCCTTGAGTCGGTTGCGTGAGGCCATATTCCGAGGTGCCTTGATTGAGGCTCTGGAGATCAAGCCCTATGACAGTGACATGTTCCTTCGCTGGCGGGAAGACCTGCAATCCGGTGATACCGAGCTTGAGAATATTGTACGCGACGAGTTGACAGCGCGCGTGCGGCGGTTGGACCGCGAGGGCTGGCGTGATTTGCGAGAGACCTCTTTTGTTGCCGGAAAAGCGCAGTCGGCCTCGCAAGGCCATGATCGTGCCTTGAGAGTGGAACGCATGGCGCGGTTTATCGGTGAGAAAGCGCTTGATGCCATTTCAGTGGACGATGTGGCACGGTCCGCCGAACTTCACCCCAACTATGCCATGGCGCTGTTCAAACGCGCCATGGGATTGACAATCAAACAATCGATCACGCGGCACAGGCTGGACACGGCGCAATCCATGTTGATTGCAACGAAGCTGCCCGTGGTGTCGATTGCATTTGATTGCGGCTTTGGCTCACTTTCGAGTTTTTACGCAGCCTTTGAACAGCGCTTTCACAAAAGTCCTGCGGCCTTTCGCAACACGTTTGTTGACAAGATGTATGCCAACGCATGAATCATAACTTCACATTGCTGGTCAAAACTTTTGCCTGAGGGACATACCATTCACCGGGCTGCGCGCGATCAACGTCCCATGTTGGTCGGGCATGCGCTTGATGTATCTTCACCCCAAGGGCGGTTTGCAGAAGGTGCAGTTGCAATCGACGGCCAGCGTTGCATTGGTGTTGAAGCTTTTGGCAAGCATCTGATCTACCGGTTTGAGAACGGCTTTGCGCTGCATATTCATCTCGGCTTGTTCGGCAAGTTCCGTACTGCCAAGCGTCCGGCAGCAGAGCCCAAGGGCGAAGTCCGTGTGCGGATGATCAGTGATACGCATGTTGTCGATATCAATGGGCCTAACACCTGTGAGATTCTGGATGTTGCAGAGCTGTTGGCGTTGACCAGTCGCATTGGTCCTGACGTTTTGCGGAAAGATGCAGATCCCGACAAGGTCTGGGTGCGGATTTCCAAAAGTCGCGTGTCGATTGGGCAGTTGTTGATGGACCAATCGGTGATGGCGGGGATTGGCAATATCTATCGTAGTGAAATTTTGTGGCGGCAGGCTGTGCATCCACAAAAACCCGGGAATACGGTGACACGCGATGAATTTGACCGGATGTGGGCCGATGCTGTGCACTTGTTGGAAATTGGCGTGAAAAGCAATGCCATCATCACAGTTGATGGCGTGAAGAAATCAAAAAGCAAGTATGGCGAGCGAGTGAATATTTTCAACAAGCCGCATTGCCCGACCTGCTTTGGAGAAATTCGAAGATTTGAGATTGCAACACGGCGGGCTTTTGTGTGCGAGAGCTGCCAGCCCTTGTAATGTCGCCATGGAACTTTTTGATATTACCAAGAGTTTATTCCGCTATGGCTTAAAAGTGGAGCGTTGTTGATGAAAAAAATAATTCTGAGTTTGGTGTTGCTGGTGGTTTTGGCAGGTGTCGGACTTGGTCTCGCATTCTATGTCGGCTTGGAGCGCGCCGAAGTGCCGATTGCCGACGGCTATGGACCTGCACCTGTATTGCCTCCGCCAAACCCTACGATGGTTCCAACCGTCAACGTGGCGGCTGCTGAAAGCTGGGCAGAGGGTGTGAAGCCCAGTGCTGCCGAGGGATTGCAGGTGGAAGCCTTTGCCTCCAATCTTGACCATCCGCGCTGGGTGTTGCCGCTTCCGAATGGTGATGTGTTGGTGGCTGAAAGCAA
>JANMEM010000531.1:0-1913 GCA_031376985.1 Hyphomicrobiales bacterium | reverse complement strand
TTTGAATCTTCATCGCGTGACACTTCCTCAAACACCATGACGGATTGGGCGGGTGCATCCAGATCTTCGCCCGTCAGGTTATGCCACAGCTTTCCGGTTTCGGGTGTCACACGCAAGGTTGTGGCTGTGCTGGTGCCATTGAAGAAAACGCATACGCGGCGCGTTGCTGAACGCAGTACCATGGCGATGATGCGGTTGTTGTCTTTCGACCAGTCGAGAGGATTGCCATCGCCTGCGAACCATTCGACGATAGTGCCAGTCAGGAAATCGTCGGCGATGACGTCTGACAGAGCATGTCGCAATTGCATGAGGTCTGCAAATTGTGTTTCCAGTTTGGTGTTGCGATTTTCCCAGTCTAGCCACGTCGTTTCATTGTCCTGCGCGTAGGCGTTGTTGTTGCCACCCTGGGTGCGGCCGAATTCATCGCCTGCCGTCAGCATGGGGGTGCCACGGGCGAATAATAATGAGGACAACAGCCCCAAGGCTTTTGAGCCGGGGCAGGTGACTTCGTGGCTTTTGCCGTCGCGGTTGTCTTCGCCGTTGGCGAAATTATTTTTTTCCGTGAAGTGCAACAGGTCATGCAACGTGAAACCATCATGGGCAGTGATGAAATTGATGGAGCGCGACGGGCGACCCTTGTTTGCAAAAACGTCCGAAGACCCGGCGATGCGGGTGGACATATTGTTGCTGGACCAGGGATCACCACGCCAGAAACGCCTGACATCATCACGGAATTTGTCATTCCATTCGTACCAGCTTCTGGGGAAGTTTCCGAGCTGATAGCCTCCGGGGCCAATGTCCCAAGGTTCGGCGATCAAAATGCGCGATGACAACACAGGGTCGTTCTCGATGGCTTGCAACAGCGGGGCTTCAGGGTTGAAGCCTTGCTGTTCGCGCCCCATGATAGTCGCAAGATCGAAGCGGAAGCCGTCAACACCCGCATTCAGCACCCAGTGGCGCATCGCCTGCAGGATCCAATGCACCGTGTGCGGACGATCCAGCGCCAATGTGTTTCCCGTTCCCGCGTCATTGACATTGGTGCCGTGGAACAAGCGGTAGTATCCCGTGCAATCGAGCCCCCGCTGTGAAAGTGTCGGCCCCAGCATGTCGCTTTCGCCTGTGTGGTTGAACACCACATCGAGCAACACGTTGATGCCCGCATCATGCAGTACAGAGATGGTGTCGCGCAGTTCAGCCAACCCACCGGGCGCAAGGCGTGGGTCGATGGCGAACATTGAAACGGGATTATAGGCCCAGGCATTGCGCAGGCCGAGGTTGACCAGATGACGCTCATCAATCCACGCGGCAATCGGCATGAGTTCGATGGTGTCCACACCCAGCTTCTTGAAGTGCTTGATGATTGCGGGTTCGGCAAGCGCTGCGATAGTGCCACGCTTGTGCAAGGACACATCCGGGTGGCGCATAGTGAAGCCGCGGACATTCAGTTCGTAAATCAGCTTGGGGTCAGCGAGTGTCCGCAGTGGAAGGGGCTTTTGTTCCGTGACAGCAATTGCCTTTGGCACGAGATGGGCCGTTTCATTGCCGTGTCGTGACAGTTCCGCTGCATATCTGAACGGACCGGAAATGGCCGTTGCAAAGGGATCGAGCAACAGCTTGTAGCCGTCAAAGTGATGGCCGGATGCGGGATCATAGGGGCCGAAGGCCCGGAGCCCGTAGCGCTGTTCGGCTTTGATGCCTTCGACAAAAGCATAGTGAGTGTCGCCATCGCGTTGAGTCAACTTGTGGTGCCAGGTTTGCTTGTCTGATTTGTCGAACAGCACAACATCAACATGGGTTGCGGCATGGGAATGCACAGCGATGTTGGCACCGCCGTCACGAAGGGTCAGGCCAAGCGGATAGGGCTTGGCCTTGGCATTGCGGATATGAAATGTCAGGTGATCACCGTCGGCGTG
>JANMEM010000503.1:0-2642 GCA_031376985.1 Hyphomicrobiales bacterium | reverse complement strand
GGTTCCGGCGATCGTTCCGAACGCATTCGCACCTACAACTTTCCGCAAGGCCGCTTGACTGACCACCGCATCAATCTCACCCTCTACAAACTCCCCGAAATCATTGAAGGCCCCGCCCTTGAAGAAGTGGTGCAAGCCCTCGTTACGGAACATCAGGCGAGCCTGATGGCGGAGCAGGATGCCACAAGCTGATTCTTTGCTGAAGCAGGCCAAGGCCCTGTTGACCGAGGTTGAAACGCCAGCTTTGGATGCAAGGCTGTTGTTGCAGCACGTCACAGGCCAATCCCACACAGATTTGGTGGCTGAACCGGACCTGCAAATTTCGCAGACTCACGCAAAAGAATTTCTGGCCTTGGTCAAGCGTCGCTTTCTGAATGAACCCGTGACCCGCATTCTGGGACGGCGCGAATTCTATGGCCGCGACTTTATTGTGACTCCGGACGTGCTCGACCCCCGCGCAGATACGGAAGTTTTAATTGAGACAGCACTTGCGCTGATGCCCGAAGGGGAACCCCTTCATATTCTCGATCTGGGCACTGGCAGTGGAATTATTGCCGTGACACTTCTTGCGGAACGCAAGGCTGCTTCCGGCGCCGCTGTTGATGTGTCAGAAGCTGCACTCGCCATCGCCCGTCGCAATGCGGAAGCGTTGAACATCCTTGATCGCCTGACATTTATCAACTCATCCTGGTTTGATGGCGTCACCGGAACATTTGACGCAATCCTGTCCAACCCACCTTATATCGAAGCCAGCACCATTTCCGGACTGGAGGAAGATGTGAGGAACTATGATCCACATCTGGCTCTGGATGGTGGTGCAGACGGTCTTGCTTGCTACAGGGCCATTGCATTGGGTGCATCAGAACATTTGAAACAAGATGGGTTCGTCGCTCTCGAAATTGGCGCAGGCCAAGCCTCCGACGTTGAGGCCATATGTGCGACCAATCATTTGCACTTGGTCTCACAACATCTGGATCTTGGCGGCCACATTCGCTGCCTGGTGTTCCGCAGATCGCCACAATCTGTGTAAAAATATCGCTTTGGAATCCGGCGCGCATCAGCTATGTAGATAGCCGTTACCCCTGCAAATTGCGATTTTTCTTGGCCGTTGGATGAACCGATTGGCTGTGTTGCGCAAGGTGAAGACGGCATCGCCCTCAGGAACGGGGGCACCGCAGGGTGCGACTGAAACCAGGACAGACAAACTGAACAAGCTTTTTCACGGCTTTTGATTTTAACACCGCAACGGCGGTTCGGCACCACAGGTAGCCGGATGCGTGGTTGCGCCTTGACAGTGATAGTGGATTTCCATGAGAACCGGACCCTACAACAATAACAACAACAATAACAAAAATCGCAACCGCAACCGCAATCGCCGCCCCAACACAGGCGGTGGCGGTGGCCAGACCGGTGGCAGCGGTGCCAACCGCGTTTACGATTCGAACGGTCCAGACGTGAAATTGCGGGGAACCGCACAAACCATCGCCGAAAAATACATGCAGCTGGCCCGTGACGCCAACAGCTCCGGCGACCGTGTTGCGGCTGAAAGCTATTACCAGTTCGGCGATCATTATTACCGCGTCTGGCTTGCCGCCCAACCTGTGGGTCAGCCCATCCAGTTTGCAAGGCGCAATGCCGAAGACGAATATGACGAAGACGGCAACGAACTCGCACCCGAAAGCGAAAACACCGAAAACGACAGCAACGAAAATGCCGAAAGCGTTGAGAGTGCACCCGTCGCCGAAGCAGGTGAACCGCAGCCCGAGGGCGAAGGTTACCAACCGCGCCAGAACAACAATCGCAACTACAACAATAACAACAACCAGAATCGCGAAGGCGGCAACAACCGCAACAATCGCCAACGCTGGCCCCGCCGAAATGACCGTTACAATCAGGACGGTCAGCCCAATGGCAATCAGGCAGAAGCCCAGCCGGAGCAAGGTGAGCGCCCGGAACGGCAGGAGCGTTTCGAACGTCCGGAACGCCAAACCGAAGAACCCGCTGTCGCGCAGCGTGAGACAGAAGTTGCTGAAACCAGCAACTGGGAAGCTCCGTCTTTCCTGACACGTCCCGTACCTGTCATCGCTGAGACCCCGGTTGAAACGGCATCGGAAACAGCGCCCGTTGCGCCGCGCCGTGGCCGCAAGCCCCGTGTGGTTGTGCCGATTGAGGATTCACCACAGGGCGAATAAGGCCCTCTTGTCCAACCGAATTTCATTCCCATATCTCTCGTACGCGGAACGTCGGACTTTTGCCTTCGGGGGGAGTTTTGTTCCAGCCAACAACGCTGTTCCATGACGGCATTTGCCGGATGCCCGCGAGGGGTCTGCCGCAAGCGCGCCGAGAAGAGGATGTGAGATGGATTTTGAAAAATACACAGAGCGCGCCCGCGGCTTCTTGCAGGCTGCCCAATCGCTGGCCCTGCGCGAGGGCCACCAGCGCTTCACCGCAGAACATGTTCTGAAAGTTTTGCTCGACGATGAAGAAGGCTTGGCCGCCAATCTGATCAAAGCCTCAGGCGGCAACCCGCAACTCGCCTTGGCCGAAACCGAAGCCGCCCTTCGCAAACTCCCGAAAGTCTCCGGTGGCGGAGCCGGCCAAGTCTACCTTGCACCCGAACTCGCCCGCGTCTTTGAAACTGC
>JANMEM010000493.1:0-10492 GCA_031376985.1 Hyphomicrobiales bacterium | reverse complement strand
CATGAAGGGCGAAACCTTATGCGTGTCCGCCGATGTGACCAGCCCAGCCTCTGTTGCAAATCTTTTTGCCCAGACCAAAACCAAATTCGGGAGACTTGATGTGCTGTTCAACAATGCGGGCGCGGGTGCCCCCGGCACCGTGTTGCTGGAAGACCTCACGTTCGAGCAATGGACCAA
Source organism: Hyphomicrobiales bacterium (assembly GCA_031376985.1). Lineage (GTDB taxonomy): Bacteria > Pseudomonadota > Alphaproteobacteria > Rhizobiales > Aestuariivirgaceae > Aestuariivirga. The sequence continues at coordinate 10,315 of JANMEM010000493.1, read as the reverse complement.
TGTGGTGAACACCAATCTCACAGGTCCGTTCCTGTGCACGCAGGAAGCCTTCAAGATCATGAAAGCGCAAAGCCCTATGGGCGGCCGCATCATAAACAATGGTTCGATTTCGGCCACTGCACCGCGCCCCAACTCTGCGCCCTATACGGCGACGAAACATGCGGTATCCGGCCTCACCAAATCCACCTCACTTGATGGCCGGAAATATGACATTGCCTGCGGGCAGATTGATATTGGCAATGCCGCTTCTGCGATGACGGCCAGAATGTCCGGCGGAGTACCGCAAGCGGATGGCACCATGAAGCCGGAACCGACAATGGATGTGAATGAAGTGGCTCGTGCCGTCGTCCACATGGCCAGCTTGCCACTGTCGGTCAACATCTTGTCGATGACCATCATGGCGACAAAGATGCCGTTTGTGGGACGCGGCTAAGCGTGAACTTCACTCCACGTGCGGCAATCACTCTGACCTTTATTGCCTTTGGCGTTATGGTGGGAGCACAGATCGGGGCTATTCCGGTTCTGAAAGTACAAGCGGGTGTCGATGCAGTCACATTTGGCTTTCTTGCGGGCTTGGGAACTGCAGCGAATATTCTTGCGCTTGCTCTGGGTGGCTGGATCAACCGGCATTTCGATCATCGCAGCGTCATTCTTTTTGCCTTGCCAGTGACCTTTGTGGCACTGGTCGCCAGCTTGCTGGTGAATTCCACATTCAGTTTTGGTCTTACCTTTGTGCTGTTCAGTTTTTGCCTCGGCACGCTGGATATTTTCATGAATGCGGAGGCTGGAGTTGTTGAGCATGACCTTGGCAAGCCGGTGTTTTCATCGTTCCACGCTTCAGTGCTTTATGGCATCGGCCTGTCTGGACTGGCAGGCGGCTATATTGCTGTAACCTATGGTGCGATATGGGCGTCCCTCTTGGCTTTGCCTCTGGTTGCCTTGGCCATAGTGGCGGTGAACGCTGCCATTCCGCACCGGGTTGAAAGCCATGACGAGAAGCCGGTGGCCGCCGCTTTGCCGCGCAAGGTGCTCATCATCATCGGCATTGTCATTGGCCTCGATGTAGCAGCAGAACTCACGTGCATCCAGTGGTCCGGCCAGATGCTGGCGGAGATGCAGCCGACATTGGCGCAATTTTCGGGACTTGGCGTTGCCTTCTATGGTTTGTGTAATGGCACCGTGCGGCTGTTTGGAGACAGGCTGCGGGCGCGGTTTAACGACATCACTCTGGTTATCATTTCCTTGTGTATTGGCGTTGCGGGTTTTGCTGTGCTGGCAACAGGCCCCGGATTTGCAATCTCGGTGGTGGCCTTCGCAGTAGCAGGTTCCGGGCTCGGCCTGATTTTTCCATGTCTGTTTTCTATTGCAGGTCGACTGGCCCCGGAGTCGCGCGCCGCTGCACTCTCGCTGGCGTCTGCTGTGAGTGGGCCTCCGCGGATTTTTCTGCCAATGTTGCTTGGCGTACTGGCACAGGGCTACGGCCTCAGTGCGATTTATGGTGCAGCAGGTCTAGCCTGCGCCATCGCCATAGGATTTACGGTCTGGGCAGGACGTGAAATGAGCCGCCCCCAAGCGGGAGCGGCTCTTCAATCACGTTAATAATATGGCAAGCTGAAAAATCAGGCGGCCTTGGCTTCAAGAACCTTCGGCTTCGTGGCTGAACCAATGGCAATCTGACGAGGCTTCATGGCTTCCGGCACTTCGCGCACCAGCGAAATGTGCAACAGGCCGTGGTCAAGTTCAGCACCCTGCACAATCACATAGTCTGCAAGCTGGAAGCGGCGTTCAAAGCTGCGACCTGCAATGCCCTGATGCAGGAATTCTGAATTGTCGTTGGTTTTGGCTTCTTTCTTGCCAGTGACGGTCAAGGCATTGCCCTTGGCCTCAATGGCAATCTCATCCTGCGCAAACCCTGCAACAGCCATGGTAATGCGATAGGCATTTTCACCGAGGCGTTCAATATTATAGGGAGGGTAAGCTTGGGTTTCGACGCGGTTGGCCTCGTCCAAAAGACGGAACATACGGTCGAATCCTACGGATGAGCGGTAGAGGGGGGTATAATCAAACATGGTACATTCTCCTGAAAGCAATGTTGATGTCAGACCCGCCGAAAGGCCGGATCTTACAGGGTTTTGCGGGCCCGATTAGCACCCGCTGGACAGATGTAGTGTGCCGATTTGAGGCTTCAAGGGGTGGTTTGCCCTGATTTTACCCCGAACATGAACCGCAGATGAACGGAACCTTCCGCTTCCGTTCAAGTTCTGTAAGCTAAACCCTGTTCAACGATGACCAATTATGGCCATCACCCAGTTCAAGAGTTTGAGGGGATACTACCATGATTATGAAGACACTTTTTGCCGCCACCGCAGTTGCAGCAATTGCAGCCGGCGCATCTGCACCTGCCAATGCAAAAGTCAATGTGGACCTTTTTGTTGGCGGCTATAACGATGGCTACAATCCAGGCTACTATGAGCCCTCCTATCCGGTATATGACGCACCACGTCGTCATCACAATGAGTATTATGAGCCAGCACCCGTCTACCAGAGCTACGGCATTTCGTGCGACGAAGGTCGTGAACAAGTGCGAGATTCCGGATTTCGGAAAGTGCGGGCCATAAGCTGTAACGGCAAGCGTTACACCTATCAGGCCCGTCGCAACGGCAACCAGTACATCGTAAAAGTGTCACGCCGCAGCGGTGACATCATTTCCGTGCAGGAAGCCTACTAAGTCCGGTCTGCCACAAAGAAATCACAAACCGGGCGGTGCACATGCGCCGCCCGGCCTTTTTTAGCCATCATCGTTACGTAAATCTTAATGAACGTTGGGAGACGTCTCATGACCAAGTTTATTCTGCTTGCCGCAGTGGCAACATTATCTTTATCCGCCGTGTCCGCCGAAGCGCGGGATCGTTGGCGTTCCAACAATCAATGGCGCGACCAGCCAGTTTATCTTGATGATCAAGATGAAGCTGACATCGCTTATTACGAGGAAGATGACTTCTTCGACAACGAGGACGTTGTTATTCCGCTTCGCCGCCGTGAACGCACCCAACAAATGCGTGATGCTGAAGAGCGTGTCGATGACCGTTTGTGGTGGCTGGAAGACAATGCACGCGTAAAACTTGAAAAGCGCCAAGTTGGCCGCAAGCAGGGAGCGAAGAAAAATATCGCAAGGGTTGAGGTGTTGGCGAAGCCAAAGACAAAGGCGGCAGTTGTTGTAAAACCGAAAACAATCACTCCTCCTGATCTTCAAACCGCCAGCCTGAGCAACCCTGTAGAAATAACGAAGCCAAAAGCAAAAACCGTTGTGGGTAAAACCATCGGCTGCACGGCAGGCGCTGCAGTGGTCACAGGTTACGGTTTTGCGGAGGTGAAACCCAAGGCTTGTACAGGTAGCATCTACACTTATACCGCCGCCCGTGCGAGCAAGGTCTATGAGATCAAACTCACTGCCGCGTCAGGTGAAATTACGGATGTTAAAAAACTGAAATAGCAGTTGACTCGCAATCACCACGACAATCCTCTAAGTCCCCGCTGAGTTGGGGACTTTTTTATGCAGCTTTACGAAACACCAGACAACCGCGCACCGAAGGGCACGGAAGTCTATGCTGCCCGTACGCGCAACAACATGCGCATCCGCGCAATGACCGCCCCATCACTCACCGCCGAGAGCAAAGGAACTGTTGTCATTTTGAACGGTCGCGCTGACTTCATTGAGCGCTATTTCGAAACCATGGGCGACCTGCAAAGTCGGGGTTACCACGTGGCTGGATTTGATTGGCGTGGTCAGGGTGGTTCGCAACGCTTGTTGAAAGACCCCATGCGCGGTCACATTCGTTCCTACCGGGAATATGACGAAGACCTGCGCGCTGTGATGGATGGCGTGGTCACCAAAAATTGCCCCGGTCCCTATTATGCCATTGGCCATTCCACGGGTGGCCATATTTTGCTCAGGGCACTGTCGCGGCAAACGTGGTTCAAAAAGGCAATTGTCACTGCACCTCTCATGGAATTGCAATATGGCCCTTGGCCCAAATCTGTCGCATTTTTTCTGGCGGCAGTGACCACAGCTTTTGGTTTCGGCTGGTGTTATCTTCCAGGATTCAAACGCCCGCCGTTTTTGTTTCGAGGCTTTGACAACAATCCCCTGACCAGCGATGCAAAGCGCTGGGCGCGGGACGTACGTACTCTGGAAAACAATAAAAACTTGGGCGTCGGTGGACCAACCTATGCGTGGCTCGTTGCCACTATTTTGAGTTTCAAGGATCTGCACAAACGCCGCAAGGGCCAAGGATTGAATAGTCCTGTGATGATAATTCTCGCCGGTCGCGAACGCGTGGTGGACAACGCAGCATCACACCGCTTCGCCAGCGCCATGCCGGGTGTGTCAGTCGTCACCATCGGCCAAAGTCTGCACGAAATCATGTTGGAAAACGACACGGTCAGGAAAGAGTTTCTTGCGGTTTTTGACAGTTACGTGGGGTGAAAATCTGTCTATCCGGCAAAGGCATTCTTCAACAAACCCTTCACTCCGGGCTTGAAAGCAAACACTCCGCCTTGATCCGGATATCGCGCAAGAGATTCCGCACTCACATGGGCGCGAGATGTTGTAAGATATAGCGTGTCCAAATCAGTGCCGCCAAACACGGGACAAGTCACACGCATCGCAGGAATTTCAACCACGCGGTCAATCCGGCCCTTGGGGTCTATGCGCAGCACGCAAGAACCTTCCCACCGTGCCGACCAGATGAAGCCCTCAGCATCTACAGTTGCCCCATCGGGATAGCCGTGCGCTTTCGTATCATTCAACACCTGCCGATTTGAAATCCTGCCGTTAATGTTATCAAAATCATAGGTATAAATGACTTGGTTCTTCGAATCTGAGAAATAGAAAATCTTGCCATCCGGCGACCAGCAAGGTCCATTCGACACGCCTACCCTGGTTTCCATCGTCTCAAAACTGCCATCGGCAGCGACACGAAACAGCTTGCCAGTGTCAGCTGATATGTCCCAGTCTTCACCTTTTGGTCCGATGTTCTGCATCATGCTGCCAATCCAGAATCTTCCTTGAGGATCACAAGCCCCGTCATTCATACGGTTCAAGGGAATATCAATTTCTGGCTTGCAAAGCAGCTTGGTGAAACCCGTGGCGGGATCAAAACTATAGACGCCGTCTTCTCCGCCGACGACAAATCCACCGGACTTCTTCTTGGCAAGGGCAGTCAACAACAACGGTGATGTCCATACACTATGTACACCCGTTGCAGGGTTCAGCCGTTGGATGCGCGTGGGCCGCGCGATATCGAGCCACCACAGGCATTGGCCGTCAGCGTCCCAAAGGCAGCCTTCGCCAAGCTTGTCTTTTGATGAAAAAATGCAGCGGATATCAGTATTCATGGTCAGGCCGTTCTAGCGCAAATCATTTGTATTACAAATCTTGAATTACAAACGTTTAATGTAATGCTACCTTGTAACAGCACAATTGCCTCCCATCTGCGACTCATGGTGCCGGGCCCCTCTGGCATGATCGATTGGTCATGCGATGTCGGAACCATGATTGTTCATACTTTCATCATGGAGCCCGACATGGAGCTTATGCAAGCTGCGCTCACCGCAGACTTATTCGGAACACCCACCTATTTCTGGCTGATTTTTGTGGGCATTGTCATAGGTCTACTGGTCTTTGACCTTGGCGTGTTGCACAAGGAAGACAAGGAGATTTCGGCCAAGGAAAGCTTCACGCTTTACGCAGGCTATGTAGCTATCGCATTGGCTTTTGGCGCATGGGTGTGGTGGTCACGCGGCGCACAATCCGGCCTCGAATTCTATACGGGCTATGTGATTGAACAGTCCCTCGCCATGGACAATATTTTTGTGATCGCCACCATATTCGGATACTTCGCAATTCCCCGGCAATATCAGCACCGCGTGCTGTTCTGGGGCATCATCGGTGCCATTGTCATGCGCGCCATCATGATTGGTTTTGGCGCGGCCCTTGTCACCCAGTTCTCATGGATCCTCTATCTCTTTGGTGCATTCCTGGTGTTCACAGGCATCAAGATGTTCACAGCAACCGATGAGGCAACCGATTTCGACAACAACAAGATTTTGGTCTGGTTGCGAAAACATTTCAACATCACCCGTGAATTACAGGGGCACAATTTCACTGCTAAACTGCCTGATCCAAAGTCCGGAAAAATAGTGACGTGGTTGACGCCTCTTGCCGTGGCCTTGATCCTCGTTGAAGTCGTGGACCTGGTGTTTGCCGTGGACTCTGTGCCTGCGATATTTGCGGTAACGCTTGATCCCTTCATCGTTTACACCTCAAACATCTTCGCAATTCTGGGCCTGCGTTCGCTTTACTTTGCTCTGGCTGCGGCGATGCACCGGTTCAAGTATCTGAAGATATCCTTGGCCGTCATCCTCACGCTTGTCGGCATCAAGATCTTCCTCGTTCCCATGGGCATAAAAGTGGACACGCTGTTGTCACTCATTGTCACCTTGGGCATTTTGGCTGCTGGCGTTTTGTATTCGCTCTGGAAAACCAGAAACGACCTGTCCGAAGCCACATAATACGAGAACACTTGCCTTTGTCGGGTCCGGCGGTATGTATCCGTCGGACCCTTTTTTTCACAGGGAATCACATGAAGAAAATTGAGCATTTCATTGAAAGCATCATCCTCGCGTCGCGCTGGATTTTGGTGGTTTTCTATCTCGGTCTTGCCGCAGCACTCGGGCTCTATGCCATCAGCTTTGGCCGCAAATTGTGGGAATATTTCTCCAAGGTCATGGTTCTGGAAGAGACCGATGCCATTCTCAAAATCCTCAGCCTGATTGACGCCTCCCTCGTCGCCAGCCTTGTTGTCATGGTGATGATTTCCGGTTACGAAAACTTCGTCAGCCAGTTTGACAACGTTGACCAGAAGAAAATGGAGCTTGCTTGGCTTGGCAAGATTGATGCGAGTTCACTCAAAATCAAGGTTGCCTCCACCATTGTTGCAATTTCATCCATTCATCTGTTGCAGGTATTTTTGAATTCCGACAAATTTACAGACTCGAAGTTGATGTGGCTGACGGTCATTCACATGGCCTTTGTGTTCTCCGCCCTCTTGCTGGGCTATCTCGATAAACTTATGTCGTCTCCCAAGACCTACAAAGACAAAGATTAGGAAAATTCCATGACCCGCATTGCCTATGTCAACGGAAGCTACGTACCTGAAGCCGACGCAAAGGTATCGATATTTGATCGTGGCTTCCTGTTCGCGGACGGGGTTTACGAAGTCACTCCGATCATCAATGGCAAGCTGGTGGACTACGATGCCCACATGGAGCGGCTTGATCGTTCACTGGGTGAATTGAAAATGGCCTGGCCCTGCACCCAAGCTGAAATGAAGGCCATGCACATTGAGTTGATCAAGCAGAACATGCTGACCGAAGGTATCATCTACATGCAGGTCACGCGTGGTGTGGCAGACCGTATGTTCAACTTCCCGAAAGACAGCACATCTTCACTGGTCGCCTTCCCGCAAGTGATGAAGCTTGTGGACAATCCCAACGCGACAAGGGGCGTGAGCGTTATTACCACACCGGATATCCGCTGGTTGCGCCGTGACATTAAATCCATCATGTTGTTGGCCCCGGTATTGGGCAAACAGGACGCCTATGAAAAAGGTGCTGCCGAGGGCTGGATGGTGGAAGACGGTTACGTGACCGAAGGCACGTCGTCCAACGCCTACATCGTCAAAGACAACGTGGTGATCACGCGTCCCCTGTCAAACCGCATTCTCGCAGGCTGCACACGCCGCGCTCTGTTCCGTTTATCGAAAGAACACGGCGTGAAAATCGAGGAACGGCTGTTCACCCCGGAAGAAGCTTATGCCGCCGACGAAGCGTTCCTGACGTCAGCGTCGCAATTCGTTATGCCGATCACGGAAATTGATGGCAAGCGCGTGGGCGGCGGTCAGCCTGGTCCAGTGTCACGCAAGCTGCGTGAACTGTTTCTGGAAGAAGCTCAGGCTGATTGACGCATAAAATGTGTTTCGCTGCGGGCGCGGCGGTGGGCGCGCACGGCATTGCCGAAAGCCGTAAACAATTTCACTGAATCAGGGTTGTGAGCAGCCTTGAATTCCGGATGCCATTGCGTTCCAAAGGCAAAGGCTTTGGCCCCTTTGACGGAGACAGCTTCAATAATGCCATCAGGTGCAGTTGCCTCGACATTGAGGCCGGCACCCAATTTCTTGATGCCTTGGCGGTGGATGGTGTTGACCATTGTTTCGGACTTGCCGATCATGTTTTCCAGCAAGCCACCCTTGGCAATGGCGACAGCATGGCGGGGACCATAGCGCTCATCAATGTTGTCTGATGTCGGCGCACGATGATCCAATCGGCCAGTTCCACGTTGCAGTTCCGTTTCGAGCGAACCGCCCATAGCCACATTCAATTCCTGAAAACCACGGCAGATGCAGAACAGCGGAATGCCACGGTCAATCACCCGGCGGATGAGTCGCAGCGTGATGGCGTCACGATGATGATCATAGGGTTCATGGTCCTGCGTGGGCTCTTCGCCATAATGCGGCGGGTGCACGTTGGATACAGCCCCCGTCATCAATACGCCGTCAAAATGCGCCAGCAAGCCATCAATGTTTGCGGGATCAATGACATTGGGAATCATCACTGCTTCCACATCAGCCACTTCCGTCAGTGCACGGACGTATTTGTCACCGAGGGAGTGATAGACGAAACCATCCTTTTCGGTGGTGTCGGAGGGCAAGCCAACCAAGGGGCGAATGTGGGTCATGGGAGTCCGTTGTTTCAAATCACTGTCGTCATGAAGTTCCAGAATAGCCCAGCTGCAAGCCCAATGGCCAGCGTTTTGGGAATACCCGCCTTCAATTTCAGCAACACAAGCCCGAGCAAAATGGCCAAAACAAGGGCCGCTGCATCGAAAGTGGAAAAGTCCGGCCACCAAACCGGAATTGGCCCGGACAACCGTTCGGCCTTGCCAAACACCACATGCAGGAAAAACCAGAGCGACAGATTGAGAATAACGCCCGTCACCGCCGCAGTGATCGCAGACAGGGCCGATCGCAATTTGGGAATACTATCGAGCCATTCAATCCATGGCGCACCTGCACAAATCCAGAGAAAACAAGGCGCAAACGTCATCCACAGGAAAATGACACTGGCAAACACCCCTGCCCATAATCCACCCTCAACATGATGGGCTGAGGTGAACGACACGAATTGCCCCACCAAAATCAACGGTCCCGGCGTGGTTTCAGCAAGGCCAAACCCGTCGATCATCTGCTGCGTCGTCATCCATCCCGTCTGCTCCACCACGCTCTGCCCGAGCGAGGCCAGTACCGCATAGGCACCACCAAATGTGACAACGGCAAGCGTCGAGAAAATTGAGGCGAGGCGCGTGAAAACATGTGTCTGTCCAAAAACAAAATACAACGCTGCAAGCGGCAGCAGCCACACCAGCAACCACCCGACAATCGTGCGAAAAGTATCAGCAAGTTTGGGTCTGGCGATGCTATCAATCGGTCCACCTGCATCTCCCATGACGAACCCCACCATAGCCGCAGCAGCGACCACCTGCAGAAACGGTAGCCCGAAAAAAAACAACGCCACAAAGGCCAAAGCCGCCAGAATCCAATCCAATTTCCGCTTTAGCGCCTTTTTCGAAATCTTCAGCAGCGCCTCAAACACAATCGCCACAACAGCAGCCTTGACGCCCCAGAACAGCGCCTGCACCAACGGAACATTTCCGACCAGCGCATATAAAATTGAAAGCGCCAAAATCAGACAAGCGCCAGGCAGCACAAACAACAGCCCCGCGGCCAGTCCACCTTTCTGCCCATGCAGCTTCCACCCGCAATAGGTGGCAAGCTGCATGGCTTCCGGCCCCGGCAACAGCATGCAGAAATTCAGTGCACGCAGGAATTCCTGTTCTGACAGCCAGTTCCGTTGCTCAACCACTTCCTTGTGTAGCAAGGCAATCTGCCCGGCAGGCCCACCAAAGGACAAAACCCCAATACGCGCCCACACTTTCAGTGCTTCGTTGAACGAGGTGGTCATAGGGAAATCTTTTTGGGTGCCGACCAGTTGTGGGTTTCATCAGTCGCATCCCGACACCAGCGATACAACGCATCATAGATTGTCAAGCCTGCTGCAAGTTGTTCCAGATCATCACTGTATTGCCGCGACAGTCCGAGTGAAATCGCCAGCAATCCGGCAGCTTCAGGTTCCAAGTCAAGATTTCCAGTGTCAGCCGCACGCACAATTCGCGCCAGACGCAGCAGCGCTTCGGTTT
>JANMEM010000492.1:0-1628 GCA_031376985.1 Hyphomicrobiales bacterium | reverse complement strand
CATTGCTGAAGTTGATTGCGGGTTCTACCGAACCGGATAAGGGACGTGTTGCCGTCGGTGCATCCGTCAAGATGGGTTACTTCGCGCAACACGCCATGGAATTGCTTGACGGCGAAGAGTCAGTCTTTGAGTTTCTGGAATTGTCGTTCCCGCAAGCCACCCAAGGTTCATTGCGCGCACTTGCGGGCTGTTTTGGTTTTTCCGGTGATGATATTGAAAAGAAATGCCGCGTGCTCTCAGGTGGAGAGAAGGCGCGGCTGGTCATGGCCCGCATGTTGTTTGATCCCCCCAATTTTCTGGTGCTCGACGAACCTACAAACCATCTCGATCTGCTGACCAAGGAAATGCTGATCAAGGCGCTGAGTGATTATGAAGGCACAATGCTGTTCGTCAGCCACGACCGACACTTCCTTGCGGCCCTTTCCAACCGCGTGTTGGAACTGACGCCAGAGGGCATCCACCAATATGGTGGCGGCTACACAGAATATGTCGAACGCACAGGTTATGAAGCGCCGGGACTGCATCCATGACCACAGGTTCCCCACCCAAATCAGGCTTTGCGTCTATGGCGATTGAACTCATCGTAAGCAATTATGATCGGAGCCTCGCGTTCTGGACCGGACCCATGGGTTTCACTGTGTGCTACACGCGTCCTGCGGTGAAATTCGTATATCTGGAACGCCCTGACGGCGCGCAGATGATGTTCTATGAGCGCGATGGCGACTGGGAAACGGGCAAGTTTGAATTGCCCTTGGGCCGCGGTGCCATCATCCAGATCGATGTCACCAATGTTGATGAAATATACGCCGCCGTCGTGGCAGCAGGTATCGCTCTCTATGTAGACTTGCGCGAAAAATGGCGCGAATGGGGAGATCGGGAGGGCGGCCAGCGCGAGTTTCTGGTCCAAGACCCGGATGGATATCTGGTCATGGTGAAGCAGCGGATCGGGGAACGAGACGTCGCATTGCCTTGAAGTTCGAGATATCCTAATCTCATGTCCATGGCACAGGTTGTTGGACAAGAAACCTTTTCGCGCAGAAGATTTTTGCAGTTCGCCTTGTTGACTGCGATCACTTCTGTTTTAACCAGGGCAGTATTTGCGGCAAGCGCTTCACAAGTTGTTGTGGCCTATCGCAATCCCGGTTGCGGCTGCTGTGAGAAGTGGGCAGAGCAGATGAAAACGTCGGGCTTTGACATTACCATGCACGACGATGCCGACCTTGCCGCCCGTAAATCCATACTTGGAGTTCCTGATCAACTTGCAGGGTGTCACACTGCGCTGATCGGCCCTTTCATCTTCGAAGGTCATGTGCCGCCTGGGGACATCATGCGCTTTCTGGCAGAAAAGCCAGACGCTTTGGGCCTCGCCGTTCCAGGCATGCCTGTTGGTTCACCGGGCATGGAGATGGGCAACAGCAACGAGCCCTATGAGGTTGTCATGTTCAAAGCTGACGGGTCGGCGGAAAGTTATGCCAAACATTCATAAACAGGCTCCGTTGATCGCGCTGGCCTCGGCGGCGCTGTTCGGACTTTCAACGCCTCTTGCAAAGGTTCTCCTGGGTGAATTGTCACCCTGGACCTTGGCAAGCCTCTTGTATCTGGGGTCAGGTCTCGGGCTTGGTGCCATG
>JANMEM010000465.1:0-5693 GCA_031376985.1 Hyphomicrobiales bacterium | reverse complement strand
ACAGTTTGATCTTCATCGACAGTTCCATCGTCAAGGCTCACCGCGCGGCGGCTGGGTCAAAAAAGGGGAACTGGCAGAATGTATTGGACGCTCATGCGGCGGTCGCACAAGTAAGGTTCACGCGGCTGTAGATGAAACGGGACGGCCATTACGATTAGAAATCAGTGGTGGAAACCTGCACGACAGCCAAATGATGGATGCGTTTCTGGATTGGGATCACGAGCCTCTGGCTATCGTTGCCGACAAGGCTTACGGCAGCAGCAAGATCAGGCAGCAGATTGCCAATGAAGGTGCAGTTGCTGTGATCCCCACAAAAAGCAATGCGCGAAAACCCATTCCTCACGACAAAAACCTCTATGCCATGCGCAATATCGTCGAACGCTTCTTCTGCAAGATGAAAGACATGCGAAGGCTCGCAACCCGCTTCGAAAAAACCGCAAGAAACTTTCGCTCAATGCTATACATCTTTGCAGTTAGGTGCTGGTGCAATTGAGTCCACATCCTAATTGATTGTCAGAGAAATCAGCTTCGAATGCGATCATTTAATGCGAACCGTAGAATTCAACGGCTGGAAGAAAAACCATAAATGACCATTCTTGCAATGATGCTCGCGACAGAAAATTCCTGTAAATAGAGTTGAGGGAAAGTTTCCTGGGGCGTTCATTTTTAAAGGGGCAAGCTAACCCTTTGAGTTTTTTTCATTGCTCTGAATTGCTACTCCACCTGCTGCTCACGCGGCGTAGCACGTGGTCGTATTCAGGTTGTGGATAATCAGACATTCGACTTTGACGATAGCGATTTGCGTCATTAGCTTGAAAATCCATTTCTAAAGTACGGGGCTTCAGATGAATAGATCTTCCTTTGCGGTTGCAAAGCTTTTGCTGTGTATGGTGTTGGGTTGTTTTGTCATGAGCTCCTCCAGTCATGCAGAAGGTGTCTGGGAATCTGATCAATGTCCGAGCTATGGCTATGCTTGGTCACCAAGCAGTGCAGGTGGCGCAGTTGGGCAAAGTGCTCAATGTGTGAATCAAGTACAGCAAACGAACTACGCGTGGGCAAATTTTTCGACGACCGGCGTTGGTGCATCCGCCTATATTGCTCATCCTTTTTGGGTTGGCCTTGCCAGTGCCAAGATGAATTGCAACGCTGCCGATTCAAAGGTCACGACTTCAGGATTTGCTTCTACATGTGTCAAAAAGGAAGGAAACGGCGCATCCGATAGTTCCCCTACGGGTACATGTGGCAATCCCGTGGCCTTGAAGGACGGCAAAAAGCAGCAAACATTTGTGGACTGGTCATCTGGCGGGGCTTTTCCCCTCATGCTCACCAGGAGCTATTCTGCCTTTTACGAACTAAGCTATGCCCCCAATTCCACCATGTTTGACATGGCCTGGCGTAGCAACTTTGATGCTGCTGCCAATTATGTTTTCAGTACGGGGGCTGTATTGACAGGTTCGCCTGTTGCCGGTGATCGCATACACATCGCCTTGCCTGACGGGTACGAATACCACTTTGTCTATAACAACAGTATCTGGCGTCCCACCCTCGCCAGCTCAGCCGGTACATGGACCAATTTTCGTACAGACGCCAAGTATGGCATAACCGTCACTGCCACCACCGTTGAATTCCGGCAGTCAGATGATGTTACCTATGTTTTCGACAACAAAGGGGCATTGCAACAGATCAATTTGCCCAACGGGTTGATCCAATCGGTGACGAGAAGCAACGGCCTTGTCAGTCGCGTCGTCGACAGTCTGGGCCGCTGGATGGAGTTTGACTATGACAGCACGGTGCAACAGACAACGAATGTCGTTCGCATGCGCAGCTCTGACGGAAAGTCAGTCAACTACACTTATCAGCCACGTGACAGTTCGCCATCGATCATGGTTTATGCCGGAGAACGGGTTCTCGCTTCAGCAATTTATCCGGATTTGACGCCTCTCACGCTTGCTGACAATCCCCGGCACATCTTTGCCTATGATAACATTGCCTTCACCCCCGGCGTTTTCATGCGCAATCGCACGCCATTGAAATCAATCACAGATGAAAAAGGTGTTTTGTATGCAAGTTGGACCTATGACAACCAAGCCCGCGCGATTACCAGCACTCACGCTGGTAATACTGACACTTTCAGCTTTGCTTATGATACCGTCAACAACAAGACCACAGTAACCAATCCATTTGGCAAGCAGACCGTGTATAGTTACAGCGTCCTGCCGGGACGTGTTTATCGCCTGACCCAGGTTGACGGTGTGGTGTCGGGTAATTGTGTCGCCTCCAACTCGCAATATGCCTACGATGCAAATGGCTATCGCAATACTGTGACCGATGCCGAAGGGCGCGTTACCAAAATGACAAACGATCTTCTTGGTCGACCCACGTCTGTTACAAGAGGATTTGGTACGCCTGAGGCGACGACCGAAACTTTAACGTGGTATCAGTCGCGGCAGCTTCCATCGCAAATCACAGCATCCGGAAAGACCAGCGTGTTCACCTATAATCCTGACGCACAGCTCGCGTCACTGGCTGAGACGGATACAACTGTTACACCCAACAAGATCCGCACCACCAGTTTTGGCTATACGTCCTTTGCTGGGGCACAGCCGCCTGCCATTTCTGCCCCGCAGGCCGCTTTGGCTGATGTACCGCTCACGGTGCTCAATCCAAATGCGTCGGGCGGTGCAACCAGTTGGACCGTTCAGGCTGGAGGCCTTACCCAGATAACTGCCGCCCCCTGTTCTGCAGCAAATCCCTGTTTTTCTGGAAACGTTATCGACCCGAGTGTTGCTTATCAGGACATTGTCCTGCCCGCAGCAACCCTCGCAGATATTGATGCTGGCAAACGGGCAGCCAGTCTCAGTTGGATACAGAGTGGTTACAAACGTGTCGATATTCCAGAATTTCACAAGTCCACGATGCGCCTGCAATTTTTGGACGTGGCAAATCTCCCCATTGCAAGTGGGGCCGAATCTCCGCTGTTCTTTGAAAACTGGATGGCAAGGAGCGCATCAAAGCCAGTGCCCGTGGGCACGCGAACGATCCGTATCGCCATGTATATGGTCCGGGACCGCAGCTATGTTGATGATATCACCCTCAAGCTGGTGAGCGATGGTGCCGCGACTGCAACACCCTTTGTCCGCATCACCAATCCGGGCGGCGATGCAGGCAATACCAATGGCTGGACGGAGGAATATGATACGGCCTATTACCAGTCCCCCACGCCGCCACCTGCGGATGTAATTGATCTGGGAGGATGTACCGAGTTCTCTTGTTTCCGGGATGCGTCTGCCGCCACTGATGCCATGTCCCAGGTGGTGGATCTGCCTTCGGCGTTTTCGACCAGCATTGATGCGAATGCGCGGCGCCTTGAACTCAAATGGCTGGAGAAGGAATTGACGCAAGACAGCCGTTTTGGCGTTGAGGTGACGTTCCTAGATGCCGCCAACGTCCAACTCGGCTTGACAGTCAGTTCTGCTTTGGCACGGTCCTACAGTGACTGGGCAGGCAACAGTGTTGCTGTTGATGTGCCAGCTCTGACCCGGAAGTTCCGGTTGCGGGTGCGTTTTTCCACCAGCATTGCGCCGAGAGAAATCAAACAGGCTTTTGCGGCGGGGTTCACTGGGCAATTGATCGGACGCCTGGCCTCGCCTGGCGGTGTCAACCTCCTGACTTCGGTCGACGGTCCTTTGCCAGGCATCACTGACAAGGTGCTCTATGCCTATAACAGCAATGGCAGCCTGACCTCGGTCACTGATCCGGCGGGTCTGGTGACAAAGATCACGGCACTGACGGCCAATGGCTTGCCAGCTACAATTCTTGCGCCGAAACTCGCAGCCGATCTCGACAGCAGTGTGACCTCGACCACCTTGGCCTATGATGCACGGGACCGTCTGACGACCGTCACGGTCAATCCCGGTGCATCGCAGGCCCAAACCCTTATCGCCTACGATGCCGTCGGCCAGATCACGCGGATCACACAGGCGGACGGGTCCTATCTCGATTATGTCTGGAGCGATGCCAGACGTTTGACGTCGGTCACCAACAACACGGGCGAGAAGATCGAATATGGCTATAACCTGAATGGCGATGTGACCTCGTCGACCATCAAGACCTCGGCCAATGTCATCACCAAACAAATGACCATGGTCTATGACGAGCTGGGCCGGCTGATGCAGTCGATTGGCGCTGCAACACAGACCACCACGCTGAGCTACGACCGCACGGATCTGCAGGTGCAGACCAAAGACCCCAGGAACAATCTCTATGGCTATAGCTATGACGCGCTGCAGCGGCTGATCCACACCCAGGACCAGGCCGGGGGCGAGGTGACGGTGACGCGCAATGCGCAAGATGTGGTCACTGCTTACAAGGATGACCGCACCATCACTACCACCTATGTGAGGAACGGCTTTGGCGAGGTGACACAGGAGGTGTCTCCGGATGCGGGCACCACCACCTATGTCAGGGATGAGCGCGGCCTTGTCACACAGGAAACCGATGGCCGGGGCATTGTCACCAACCGGACCTATGACGCGGCGGGAAGACTGCTGACAGAGACTTATCCCGCAGCAACCGGGGAGAACGTTACCTACACCTATGACAATGTCACCACACCTGCCGGCAACAAGGGCCGGGGCAAGCTGACCCGGATTGCCGATCAATCCGGCTCCACGGCTTACGTCTATAACGCCCTTGGCCAGATCATCACCGATACAAGGGTGATTGCGACCAAGACCTATGTGACGTCATATCTCTACAACGCGGCGGGCAAAGTCACCCAGATCACTTACCCGAGTGGCCGTATCGTCATCATTGCACGGAATACAAATGGCCAAGTGACAGGTGTGACCACCAAACAGACCTCGGCTGCAACAGCCGTCAACATCGCCACGGGCCTGACCTATGCCCCGCTGTCGAACCTGTTAACCAGCATGACCCACGGTAATTTACTTCAAACCACAGCTGGCTATGATCTTGACTATCGCCTGAGTTCCCTCACCCTGAAGGATGGAGCCACAAACGTGTCTGCCCTGGCTTACGCCTATACCGATGGCATGAACCTGACGGGGATAACCGATGGGGTGGTTGCGGCCAATTCCAACACACTGGGCTATTCCCTCGCCAATCGCCTGAATGCCGCCAGTGGGCCATGGGGCACCAACACTTTCAGCTACGATGGCGTGGGCAATCGCCTGAGTGATGTCACAGCAACCAAGAACCGTCAGGCGGGTTACGGGGCAACCAACAACCGCCTGATGACGATCACGGAGAATGCCGCAGCTTTTAGAAGCTACACCTACGACAACGCGGGCAACACCCTCACCGAGACCAGACCAGGGGAGAGCTTTGCCTATACCTACAACAAGCGAAACCGCTTGAGTGCCGTGACACGCAACACCGTGTCCTATGCCAGCTATGGCTATAACGCCCTGGAACAGCTCACCACCCGCACCACCACAGCCGTTGGCGGCCCTACAGGCCAGGTTGCCTATACCTACGACCTTGACGGCCATCTGATCACCGAAGCCACAGCCTCCAGTGGCGTCAAGACCCGGGAATATATCTGGCTGCCATCCAACGACAACAACCCGGTTGACCTGCCACTGGCCGTCATCGATATCTCCGGCACCACAGCCACCATCAGTTACGTCCACGCCGACCACCTCGGCCGCCCGATCCGCATGACCAACACG
>JANMEM010000449.1:0-3322 GCA_031376985.1 Hyphomicrobiales bacterium | reverse complement strand
TCTTCCAAAAGCGGTCCTTGGCCTGAAAGATACAACGTATCCCCATGCAAGACCCCCGGCACATAAATGCCCTTCGGCGTTGGCAAATCAGGAAGCAAGATACCCAGAGACTGCATTCGGTCAGCAATACTCATGTCCATGTCGTTCCTTGTGTTGAGCGGGCGAAGATTACGCGATGATATTGCAGTCGGTGAAAACGTCAAACCGAATAATAGTTTGATCAACTGTCTGGGCGAGTTCGCAAGAGTGAGACCCACAGTGTAAGCCATCGGCACTTATGGACAATTTTCATGACTTGAACGAAGCAAGATTTCTGCACATCGTAGTCTTGGATTTGTCCTCAATGGGTAATCCTCCCTAGACTAAGGGTCATTGAAGGTAGAATTTTCTCGGAATGACAACGAGGAGATTCTGATGAGGAAGAGCAGATTTACGGAAGCTTAGATCATGGGCGTGTTGCGCCAGGTCGAGGGTGGGATGGTACTGGCCGATGTGTGCCGGGAGCACGGGATCAGCGGTGCAACATTTTACAAGTGGCGATCGAAGTACGGCGGCATGGACGCCTCGACGATTGCCGACATGAAGGTCATGGAAGATGAGAACCGGCGTTTGAAGAAGATGTTTGCCGAACTCAGCATGCAGAATGAGCTTCTGAAGGAGGCTCTCGGAAAAAAATAACGCGGCCATGCAAGCGTCGTGAACTGGCCGCGACAGCAGTGACGCAAAAAGGTGTGAGTGTTGCTCTTGCCTGCCGGACATTCGGCGTAAGCGAGACGTTCTATCGCTACACGCCGAAGCTGGATCAAGAGAACGAGCGGATTGCTGATCTGCTGGTGGGCATGACGCATGCAAGAAGGAACTGGGGCTTTGGCCTGTGATTTCTGTACCTGCGCAATGTGAAGGGCCATGGCTGGAACCACAAGCGTGTCTACCGGATTTACTGCGAACTGGAACTCAACATGCGGATCAAACCGAAGAAACGCCTGAAGCGGGAGAAGCCTGAAGAACTTGCAGTTCCCGATCAACCCAAGACGGTTTGGTCAATGGACTTCATGGCGGATCGTCTTGAAGACATGCGGGCCTTCCGATTGTTGAATGTCGTCGATGACTTCAACCGCGAGGGGCTTGGTATTGAGATCGACTTCTCACTGCTTGCGACACGCGTCACGCGGGCACTCGACCGGATTATCGAATGGCGCGGCACACCACTTGCCATTCGTGTCGACAACGGCCCGGAATACATCAGCGATTGTCTGCACCAGTGGGACGAGACACGCGGCATTGCCATATTGCGAACGACACGCTCTACCAACTGAGCTACCGCCCGGTTTCAGGATGCAAAAGGTTAGAATGGCAGGAATTGGGCGTCAAGCGCAACGGGTTGCACTTGGGGTCGCTTGCCCTTACATACGGCGCAAACAAGGACGCGTTTTATGCTTTCGATTATCTGGCTCGTCGACAATCTTTTCAATCTGGTATGGTGGCTCATCCTTGCTTCCGTGGTGTTGAGCTGGCTGTTTGCCTTCAATATTGTGAATGTCAACAACCCGACGGTAAGGCAGATTGCCCATGGCCTGTCGCGGGTGACGGAGCCGATGCTTGCACCGATCCGCCGCATTCTGCCCGCCATGGGCGGGCTTGATCTGTCGCCGATCATCTTGTTGTTGGGCCTCGAATTCCTGCGCCGCTTCATCATCGAGACCATGATCAAATTTGCGGTGTAAGATTTGCGCGATTGCTGTTAGCCTCGACACGGGTGCGAGAGCAGGAGTGGTTCATGCGCGGCTTGGTTTTGATGGCGACTTTGGTTTTTGCGGGTCCGGCACTGGCCGGATATGACAGCGCTTATACGGATTTTGATCTGAAGACCTGCAAGCAACTCTTGCCCGAAACTTCCGGTGAAGACGGCGAGTCGAGTGGCATTTTGGAATGCAAGGGCTACATGGGGATGCCGGTCACGTTTGCCGAGGGCGATTTGCGCAGCTTTGTGGCTTTTGGCGGCGGTGGCCAAGATCATTGCGCCTTCCACCAAACGTTTGGTGGATTCAACAGCACGGGCAACAAGATCGAATGGCGGTTGAAGGATGGCAAGCCCATTGCTTCGATTCTGAGATGGACGGTGTCTTATGACCCGGAAGACTCGAGCAAAACCAAATCCTGGCTGGTGGTGACCAAGATTGATGAAGGCCAGTCCTGCCATATCGGTTATGTCGAGGGCAGTTACCCTAAGGCCAATGAGAAGGCCCGCTGGCTGGCTGATACGGCGGCTGAGGCTTTTTCTTGCAAGGTTGGAAAGACGATTTTCTTCGCATTCGCCGTCACTGTAACCGATGGAATAGCTGCTGAGGGTGGTTGTGAATAGCAGGGTTGCGAACTATTCTGGCAGCCCAGCCAGCTTGTAAGCATTGAACCAGAAGTCGGCGTCTTCCTGGTGGGCGAAAAACTCCGTCGCGATCCAGTCTGAAATGCGCCAGTGGGGTTGGCGTAACATGAAAAGGCGTGACTCCTCACGGGCCTCGTCCGTGCGCCCGGCGGCGGCGAGTGCGGCGGCCAGTGAACGGCCCGAAAACATGCCCTAGGTTTCAGGGCGTTGCAGTGTGGCAATGGCGTTCTCGATCAAGCCGTTGAACAATTCGATGCGGCCCAGATGTTCGTAATACCAGCCGGGTGGAAAGGCTTCGAGGCTGATCGCCCTGCGGGCTGATGCCAAGGCTGCTGCCCTATTGCCCATGGCAAAGTGCCAGTCGGCCACTCCCGCATGAACATTTGCAAAATTGGGATCAATCTTCAGCGCCTTTTCATAGGACATTGCAGCTTCTCGAAAACGATTGTGTTTGATGAGAACAAAGCCCTGCAACTCATAAACTTCAGCTTCGTCAGGGGCCAATTCCACAGCCCGTTCCGCATGTAGAAGCGCATTGCGCCGCGCTGTCGCGCTGTCGCCATCCCACAATAGCCACCATAAGAGTTCCGTGATGCCAAGTAGATTATGCACCGCAGGATAGTTGGGATCGAGCCGCAAAGCGCGTTGCAGATTTTGCAATGCTTCACGATTGGCTGGAAGGGATTTGTCCGGCAAATTGCGCGACGCGACGACAAGATCATAGGCATCAAGACTTGAAGCGCGATAACGCTTGTAGCTGGGTGCCGATACAACTCCCCTGATCGCGGTGGCAATGCTGCGCGCCACGTCTTCCTGCAAATCGAAAATATCGTGAAGGTCGCGGTCGTATCGGTCCGCCCAGACGGTGGTGTTGTCCTGTGTGTCAATCAATTGCGCGGTGACGCGTACCCGGCCTTGCGCCCGTCGCACGCTGCCATC
>JANMEM010000446.1:0-4415 GCA_031376985.1 Hyphomicrobiales bacterium | reverse complement strand
TTTTGCGCCGACAAGAAATGATCTCCTGGCCCGCGTTGGCCGTTACAAAGACTGAACGAGGACGAGATGATTCCAGATATTATTCATATGAAGACCGAAGGTCGCGGGGCGCCGAAAGTGGAGAAGGGTACGCCTGATCCGGCGCGGCTGATTTCGGGCAAGCGGCTTACCCAGACATGGAATCATTTCGAAGGAGAGGATGGGCGCTTGTTCTGCGGCATGTGGGAATCGACGCCTGGCAAGGTGAAGATCACTTATGATGAATGGGAGTTCTGCCACATCATTTCCGGTGAAGTGGAGTTGAGGAAGGAAGGATCTCGCAAGACTTGGCGCTTCAGGAAAGGTGATGCGTTTATTATTCCGGCGGGATTTAAAGGCACGTGGGAAACGGTGAAGAAGTTAAAAAAGCACTACGTCATTCTCGGACCGAAGGGCTGACATGGTATTGCGAACTGCTCTGATTACAGGTGCGGCAAAACGCATTGGCCGACAATTGGCACTCGATCTGGCTTCGGTTGGTTATGATATTGCGGTACACTGCAATGTTTCACGCGTTGAAGCCGAAGGGGTTGTACAGGCAATACAGGCGATGGGCCGCAGGGCCATGGTGGTGCAAGGCGATCTCGGATCAATTGAGGCGCCAGAGCGCATTATTGCCGAAGCCTTTGCTGGTTTAGGTCCGCTCAGTGTGTTGATCAACAATGCATCGGTATTTGAAGAAGATGAGTTGGGCAACATTTCCAGTCACAGCTGGTCTCAACATCAAGATGCCAATTTGCGTGCGCCTGTCATGCTCG
Source organism: Hyphomicrobiales bacterium (assembly GCA_031376985.1). Lineage (GTDB taxonomy): Bacteria > Pseudomonadota > Alphaproteobacteria > Rhizobiales > Aestuariivirgaceae > Aestuariivirga. Next base: position 3,618 of record JANMEM010000446.1, on the reverse strand, counting down.
CCCAAGCTTTCGCGAGGCAATTGCCGCAAGATGCACATGGCAATGTAATCAATCTGATTGACCAGCGGGTGTGGAAACTCAATCCACAGTTTTTTTCATATACGATATCGAAGGCGGGTTTATGGACCGCAACCCGCACTCTGGCGCAAGCTCTCGCACCGCGCATCCGCGTCAATGCCATCGGCCCAGGGCCTGCACTGCCCTCTGCCCGGATGGATGATGCTGCTTTTGCTAAGCAGGGGAGTCTCACCCTGCTGGGCCGTGGCACTTCGCCCCGGGAAATTTCGGCGGCGGTGCAATTCATTTTGTCGCAACCCGCCTTGACCGGGCAAATGATTGCGCTAGATGGCGGGCAACATCTGGTATGGCAAACGCCTGACGTTGTTGAGGTGACGGAATGACCAAAAAACCAATGATTTCCCACCATGTGGCATCCGCGAAGTCCAAGGTGCGGCATGTGTTCGTGCGGGATCTGGAATGTATGGCGCTGATCGGGATTTACGACCATGAGAAGGTCAAAGCGCAACGCATCATCGTCAATATCGATTTGTCAGTGAAAGAAACCGAAGGTCCGATGGTCGATGACATCAGCCATGTGGTGTCTTATGAAATTATAGCGAAAAAGGTTGAGGGTATTCTGGAGGAAGGCCACATCAATCTGGTTGAGACCTTGTGCGAGAAGATTGCGCAATCCTGCCTGAAGGACAAGCGTGTGCTGGCGGCGCGGGTGCGGGTGGAAAAGCCGGATATTATCCCGAATGCCAGAAGTGTGGGTGTGGAGATTGAGCGGGGGCGATAGCATGAGTTTAAAAGACCGCATTCGCATCAAGGAAGAGAAAGTCCTGTCAGACAATTGGGCCACTTTAAAAACCACAACGCTGGAATTCCGGCGCAATGATGGAACGTGGCAGGAGCAGAAACGTGAGACCTACGACCGCGGCCATGGTGCCACAATACTTTTGTATAATCAGGCGAAACGCGCAGTCATCCTGATCCGGCAATTCCGATACACTGCTTTCGTAACAGGGCATGACGATCTGCTGATTGAAACACCTGCCGGGAAGCTGGATGATCTTTCGCCTGAGGAATGCATCCGTGCGGAATCGGAACAGGAAACCGGCTACAGGGTGCGCAGTCCGCGCAAGATTTTCGACGTCTACATGAGCCCCGGATCTGTGACGGAAAGGGTGCATTTCTTTGTCGCTGAGTACGAGGCGTCTGATCGCGTCTCAGCAGGTGGCGGGCATGAAAATGAGGGCGAAGATATTGAGACGCTGGAAGTGACGATTGACGACGCGCTGGCCATGATCGCCGACGGGCGGATTATCGACGGCAAGACGATCATGCTGGTGCAATATGGGGCGTTGAATTTGTTCCGGTGAAAAACATGGCTGCTACCTGATCATATAAACCTTGCGGATCGTCTCGTGAATCCGGCAGGTGCCTTTCCAGTTCTTGGGGAAAAAGGCTGCCGTGTCTGGAACGATTTCGATGACTTCGCCCAACTCGTGGGTGTAGGTGCAGCGGCCCAAAAGAAAATGACAGAATTCATCTGATGTGACGTGGCAGTTCCAGTAGCCGGGGGTTGCGATCCAGATACCGGTTTCGCTTTCACCATTCGGGCCCTTGTGCAGGAGCAGGCCAGACATGTGGCTTTGTCCTTCGATCATGGTGGGAATCACGCCCCAGTCCTTGAACGGGCCCGGATAGGTTTCGGGATTAACGAGATGTGGAGCCGTCGAATTCAGTTTCAACATTTTATCAACTCAGCATGTAAACATTGCGCAGGGTTTCGTGGACTGTACATGTGCCGGTCCAGCCTGCTTCGAAGTGGACGAGTGTGCCGGGGATGACATCGATGACTTCGCCTGACTCATGGGTGTAGGTGGCGCGGCCCGAGACGAAGTGGCAAAGTTCATCGCGCGGGATTGAGAGTGGCCAGGTGCCCGGTGTCACCTGCCAGAGGCCGCATTCCGGCTGATTGTCGGGGCCTTTGTAAAGCAACACGCCATCGGATTTTGAATTGCCTGCAATCGGGTTGGGCTGATGGCCCCAGTCCTTGAGCGGCCCGGGATAGGTGGCCGGATTTTCGATGTGCGGGGCGGTGGAATTGAGGTTCGTGGGCATCAGGCGATCTTGCGCTTCAATAGGCCGTCAATCACTTTTGCGGCCTTGGTGGGGCCATGCTTGGCGCGCATGGATGTGCTGGTTTTCTTGAGCTTTGCTTGCATTTTCTTGTCGGTCAACATGGCCATGATCTTGGTTTCCATATCGGCGTCGGTCCAGTCGTAGCGATCCATTTTAAAGCCGTGGCCGGTTTCCTGGACGCGGGTGGCGTTGTCATGGCCATCCCAGACATAAGGCATTATGATGGCGGGTTTGCCGAAGTAGAGGCATTCGGTGAAGGAGTTGTTGCCGCCATGGTGGATGACGGCTTTAACCTTTGGGATGACGGAGGGTTGCGGGAACCATTTGTCAATGATGATGTTGTCGGGGATATCGGAATACTGGTCCATGTAGTCACCGACATTGACGAGTGCACGCACCTGCATTTTACTGATGGCGGCAATCAATCGTTTCAACAAGTCTGTATCGCCGGAGCCCAGTGACCCGAAGCTGACGTAGAGCAGCGGCTTGTCGTTGTTGGCTTTGAAGGTGGGAATTTTATAAGCTGCGTCTTTGCGTACGCAGCCTTCGAGGTATTGGAATTGTTTTGGTGAAAGTTTGTGCTTGCGCTTGAATTTTACGGCTGAAGGATAAAGCAGGATATTCATATGGGGGCTGGCTTCAAAGAACTGCCCGATAGGATATTTTTTCTCGCCGGCAGATTTCAGGAAGGTGTTGAAGCTGTCGTGTATCGGCTTGATCACCTTGTTGAATTGCTTGCGATAGGCAGCGTGGCATTTTTTGTCCTTCTCACCACAACCTGAAAGGTGTGGCGGAATATCGGGGTCTTCGATTTCGTTTTCTGAACAGGAAATCACCCGCACCCAGGGTTTTTTGTTCTGCTTGGCGTATTGTTTGATGGCGGGAAACAGGATGACGTTATCGACGCAGACCACATCGGGCTTCACCCGTTCGAGCACAGCGGGCAAGTCTTTCTCCGCCCATTTTGCGGACTCTACAATCATCTCCCAGCAACCTTTCACGTAATTGTCAATCTGGTCGTAGGGAGTTTTGCGGAAATTAGGGATGTGGCCATTGATGAAATCGACCCAGAATTTCGCCATCTCTTCAGGAGGCATGGGTTCGGACAGGTTCACGGGATAGGCTTCAAAACCGTAGCCTTTGTAAACATCGAGAAAGCCGGGGTCAGACAGGAACACAACCTTGTGGCCGAGTTTTTCGAGGGCCTGTCCGATACCGACGGAATTCAGCGCAGGGCCGTAGGCGGCTTCTGGAAACAGGGCAATGACTTTTTTCGGTTTGGCTTTTTTCTTGACTGGTTTTGCCATTGTTGTCTCCTCGATGGGTGTCTCATTACATGCCGGGAATTTTGCCCTTGTTCAAGCGTTGGGCCGCGAACAAGGCGATGAAGCTGACGAACATGACAAGGGTTGCGAGCGCGTTGATTTCGGGTGTCACACCGAAGCGGATCATGGCGTAGATTTGCATGGG
>JANMEM010000394.1:0-5446 GCA_031376985.1 Hyphomicrobiales bacterium | reverse complement strand
GCATAAAACAGGACCAGCGCATAAAAGCCATTGCGGGCGAACCATGGGTTTCGGGTGCCGATCATAGTGAGGGCAAACAACAAAAACGCCAGCATAGAGAAGGATTCATAGAGCTGCACAGGGTGGCGCGGTATGCCGTCGCCCAGATCAACGGCCCAAGGAAGTGATGACAGTATCCCGTGGGTTTCGTCTTGAAGCCCGGACAGGAAGCAGCCCCAGCGGCCCACGACTATGGTCGTCGCAAATGCGGGCACAAAGATCAATCCAGTCGAACCCTTGAGACCCTTGCGCCACTTGAACAGTTCAATTGCAGTGATGGCACCTGCGAGGGCCCCGACAATGCTGCGGGCGATATGCGGTTGACCGGAAAGATAAAGGTTCAGCGTGCCGAAACCATAACCACCCAAAGCCGCGCCAATTATAAGGGCGAATGCGTAGCCGATTCCGGCGGTTTCGATTTTTTCACCGGCTTGGGAGAGACGCCATTTATAGCAGAGTGCGGTGACGCTGAGAGATGCAATGGCAGCGAGGATGTCAAAGACCGCGTGAATCATGTACAGTCTTTAGCATGAAGACTTCCCTTCCCGAGAAGGAGGGGAACTAGCCGTTTTACTGCCGCTCCAGTGCGTCCTTGATGATTTTCTGCAGATCTTCGCGGCGATAGGGTTTCATGATGATGAAGCCTTCGCGGAATCTTGGTTCGTCCTGATGCACCATGGCACCTTTTGGATAGCCTGAGGTGTGGACGACTTTGAGTTCGGGTTTCATGCTGATGGCGGCTTGGGCGAGGTCGAAGCCGTTCATGCCGCCTGGCATGACGACGTCAGAGAACATGAGATCGACGTCATCATGTTCCTGGAGTTTGGAAAGGGCTTCAAAACCGTCTCCCGCTTCGACGATTTCATAGCCGAAGTCTTCGAGGAAGCCACAGGCCACGGCGCGTACTGCTTCCTGGTCTTCAACCACGAGAATTTTGGGACGGCGGGCGGCGGTGGGTGCAATTTCTTCGGGTGTCGAAACGATGGATGAAACAGGAACAATTGCAGCCGGGGCCAGGGCTTCCACTTCAACTTCACCCGGACGCATGCGGCGCGGGAGATACATCTTGATTGAGGTGCCATGGCCAACTTCAGAATAGACCTGAATATGGCCGCCCGATTGTTTGATGAAGCCATAAACCATCGAAAGACCAAGGCCAGAGCCTTTGCCAGCTGCTTTGGTTGTGAAGAAAGGCTGGAAGACTTTTTCGAGCAATTCCGGTGCCATGCCGGTGCCGGAGTCAGATACCGCAACGAGAACATATTGACCCGGCACAACATCCGGATTTTTTTCGGCATAGAAACGGTCGAGATAAGCCGACTGGGTTTCAATGGTCAGCTTGCCGCCATTTGGCATGGCATCACGGGCATTGATGGAAAGGTTGAGGATGGCGCTTTCGAGTTGCGACGGATCAATGAGGCAGCGTGGATCACCTGCCATGGTTTCGACTTTGAGTTCAATGTTTTCGCCGATGGTGCGGGAGACAAGGCTTTCCATGCCGCGCACCATATCGTTGACCGATGTATCCTTGGGTTCAAGTTCCTGCTTGCGGGCGAACGCCAGCAATTGCCGTGTCAGATCGGAACCTTTGGTCGCTGCGTCTTGCGCCTCCACCAAACGTTTGGCAGATTTTTCATCGGTGGTGATCTTGCCGTCGAGCAGTTGAAGATTGCCGATGATAATGGTCAGCAGATTGTTGAAGTCATGGGCAAGCCCGCCAGTGAGCTGGCCTACAGCTTCCATTTTCTGCGCGCGTTGCAAACGGTCGTTGATGGCTTTGCGTTCGGTGACGTCGACGATCTGAATGACCAGTTGTTCGGTGCCGCCCTTTTCATTTTTGACCAGCGCAACCGAAGTGGAGCCATGGACAACTTTATTGCCCTGCTCCATGAAGCGCAGATCAAGATTGAAATGAGCGGACTCGCCTGACAACAACTGGCGCAGACCATTCAGGAACTGGCCACGATCATCCTTGTGCAACAATTCATCAAATCCATAAGTTGCGGTTTCAAGGTCACGGCGATTGAGGAAGGTCTTGAAGGCATCATTGGCAAATTCGATTTGGCCCGTCGGAGAAATGACCGCCATGGAATGCACCGAGGCGGCGAAAGCGGCACGGAAGCGCTGGTCACTGCGATTGCTGGCCATGGCCGCAATTTTCTGTTCCGATACGTCTTCCAACATGCAAACGGAACGGTCCAGGCGGCCCTTGTCACCGCGATATGCCGTCATCGACAACAACACGGTTGCAAGTGAACCGTCTTTCCGGATGAACAGGACTTCTTCGCTGCGACAAGCGCTGGTGGTCAAATATTTCGGATAAATTGTGGTGACGAGTTTGCTGCGGCTTTCAGGCGGCAGAAACTCGCTGAAGGAACGGCCGAGCACTTCGTGAAGCGCGTATCCAAAAGCCTCACACCATTGGCGATTGACTGAAATCAGGCGGCCCGAGGCGTCCATGCAATGCAGCGCAACAGGCAGTGCCGAAATCAGCCGTTCGTAGACGCCGCCATTCTGGTCAGGAAAGAACGCGGCAGACTGAGGCTTTGGGGCTGTTTCGCGCTCAATCCGCCATGTGCTGGCTTTGGCACCCAAGTCGTCCCAACCGGTAAAATTCAGCGCATTCATGATTTAAAAACTCTCCGTCACGTTAACGGACCCTAACGCAACCGAAGTTAACGGGTTGTTGCGCCAGTCCGCACAATTGCTGCATTAAGCATCATAGAGCCTCAAGGTTTTACACATGGTAAATCAATCCTGAACAGGACGACCAATTGCTTCAGCTGTGACAGTGGCGGTCAAGAGGCCGTCGTCATTACGGGCTTCGGGGAGAAGATTCTTTTCAATGTGAAGGTCAACGCGTGGATCCATGGCACCGTTGCCAATGGCTTGAGACTCAGCCAATCGGGTGGCAAGTTGCCCGGCATGTGCAAGTGCGAGAGGGCCGGAGCCGAAGATTTCAACATGGCCTGCACCGTGAACACGAAACAGACCGTTGCCATCGCCTTCGACTGTAATCGTCACGCGATCAGCGACAACCGCTGAAGCTGCACCGACGGCATTGGCCACATCACAATAGGGGGCGAAGACAACTTTGGTGTTCAGGCGGCGGGCGACCTCGTCATAATAGACTTTCACCGGACCACCCACGGCGACGATGGGCATGGAGGGGCCAATGGCTATATTGGCGCGGCCTACCTGGTCCCGACCTTGACACACCGCGTCAACGAGCGCGTTTGAATCAGTTACATTTCCCAGCGCTGTGTCAATGATGACGCGCGCGGATTTGCTGACGGTTTCATTCCACACTTCGGTGCAGAGGGATTTCAGCGTTTCGTCATCCGGCATTTTCATGGTGCGGAATTTGGAGAGCAGTTTTGCGCCGATGATTGCAGCGGTGCTGTTCCAATTGGATTGCAGCTCCAGCACATGGGCGGCATCAGATGGCGTGAAAGCACAGAGCTGCAACAGGCCTTTGCGGCGCAGTGCTGCGACGGCACGTTGGGCAGAACTGGAAACGGCAATCTTGCGGAGGGCCACCGGACGGTCTGTGACCATTGCCAGGATTTCAGCTTCACGTGGGCCCAAGCCATGCGACGGTGGGCGATCGTCGTGGCCGAAGGGTAGAACCAGGAAGCGGCCAAGTAATGACCCCCCTTCGGTTTCAGCCATGTCAGCGTCCAGCATCACCACGAGTTCGGGAACCCGGTGTGCAAGAAGTGACAAGGGAACTGCACGTTGCGGTCCGACTTCTATTTTGCTGTTGAGGCCAATTGTAATTTCACTGTCGCCACCAAGACCGATGGTTTTGACATCTATGGTCTTGACCATGGTGCGCCATCCGCCCACTTCAGCGCCATGCAGCGCAACCAACGGCCTGCCATTTTCGAGAATGCCCACATCGGTGGTGGTGCCGCCCATGTCAGACATGATGAAGTTATCCAGACCGGAAAGCCATTTGGCACCGACAAGGCTGGCGGCGGGGCCGGACAGGATAGTTTCAATGGGGCGGTGAATAACGCTTTCAGCCGAGGCCAATGCACCGTCCCCCTTCATGATCATGAGCGGACATTCAATGTCCAAGCCCTGCATGGCGCGCTTCACAGCGGCGATGAGCCTTGCAATGTGGCCGATCAGGCGGGCATTCAATACTGATGTGAGGGCGCGGCGCGGTGCGTCAAGCGCACTGGAAAGTTCCGATGACAGGGTTACGGGAAAGCCCAGCGTTTCGATAACCAAGTCACGCGTTGCAAGTTCGTGGGCGTTGTTGCGCACAGCAAACGTGGAAGCGATGGCGATTGAACCTACCCTGCCCTTCAGAGCTTCGAGTGCGTTTTTCAAAGTGGCGAAGTCCAGATTGGTTACTTCGTCGCCATTGTGGTCGTGACCGCCCGCAATGCGGATGAGCGGCATATCGGGGAATGCAGCGGCAATGCCGGTGCGTTCAACCATTTTGTCGTCAAAACCGATGAGCACTGCGGCAGCAGCACCCCCATGGCCTTCAACCACGGCATTGGTCGCAAGGGTGGTCGATATAGACACCAGCCTGATATCTTGCGCCTGCACTTCGCCTTTCAGCGCAGCCACCGCTTCGGCCATGGCAAGACCGACACCTACGGCAAGATCACCCTTGGTGGTAATGGATTTGGCAGAGGCAAGAATACGGTGTGCAGAGCGTTCTATTACTACGGCGTCAGTATAAGTGCCGCCAGTATCAATGCCGATGATGAAAGATTTGTGGGTCACTGTGTTGGAGTCCGAAGCAGATTGGTTTCCGCTTGAAGCAGATTTGAGGCCGCGCGGGAATGGCAGATTTATTGATGACCGGACAGCTTAGCCATCCGCCTTCAATCGCTTCATATTGGCTCTTATTTCCGCAATTGATCCTTGTACGGCAGCTTTGTCGGATTCGAGCTGGATCAGGCGGAATTTTGCCTGGATGCCTGCACCCTGAAATTCCGGGGCTTCGACGCCTTTCAATGCGGACAGCAGTTTCCGGGTTTCGGTAATGGCGCTATCAATTTTACTCGCTGATTCAACTAAGCCTTCGATGGCGCGTTCATGGGCTAGGCGTAGTACATTGACCTGCCACATGGTGCCGCCCTCTTCACTGATGGCACGCAGTCTCGCCCGTTTGGCGCGTTCTTCATGTTCGAAGCGTTGCGGCAGCACTGCCCCCAATTTCATGGAAAGGCTGACTTTTCCACTGAAGGCACTGCTGTTCACGGCAAAGTCGTCTTTGGTGATGTCGTCACTCCAGCCTGCTGACACTGACACGTCAACGGAGTCAATGGTGCGCATGCGGCTGTTCAGGTCTTCAAGATCCGCCTCTGCGCGCAGAAGTTCCCGGCCGAGCACACTGGCATGATCTTTGGTGCCCAGAAGGTCTGAGGTGCGACGGTCTGCC
>JANMEM010000384.1:0-1685 GCA_031376985.1 Hyphomicrobiales bacterium | reverse complement strand
AAATTGCTGGAAGCCCGCAAGATCACCGATCAGGGCGCGCGTTCCAAGCTTTATGCTGAAATGCAGGCCATCTTCAAAAAAGAAGCGCCGTGGATGACAATCGCCCACTCCACCGTGTTCGAACCCGTGCGCAAGGAAGTGACGGGCTACAAGGTCAGCCCGCTTGGCGCACACGAGTTCCAGGACGTGGACGTGGCTGAGTAAGTAGCTGGCTTCCCTCATCCGCCCTCCGGGCACCTTCTCCCGCTGGAAGAAACGGGAGAAGGCCAAAACGATCTGCCTTCTCCCGCGTTTTTCGCGCGGGAGAAGGTGGCCGAAGGCCGGATGAGGGACCACCACTCCGAACCCCCATGCTCAAATTCCTCCTCAAACGCGCAGCGCTGACGCTTCCCACGTTCGTTGCGTTGATGTTCGTCACCTTCACGATGATCCGTCTTGTACCCGGTGATCCCATTGAGGTGCGCCGGGGCGAGCGTGGCATTTCGCCGGAACGCTTGGCAGAACTCCGCCATGACTTGGGGCTTGACCAAACGATATGGAAACAATTCGCTGATTACGTCTGGGCCATTTTGCATGGCGACTTTGGCACCTCAATCGTTTCCAAATCACCTGTCGTCACTGAATTTTTCACTCTGTTTCCGGCGACGGTCGAATTGACCCTGTGCGCCATGTTAATGGCCACGCTCATTGGCGTTCCGGCAGGTGTCATCGCTGCCGCCAAGCGGGGTAGCATCTACGACCAGTCCATGATGGGAATAGCCTTGGTGGGTTATTCAATGCCGCTGTTCTGGTGGGGGTTGATGCTGATTCTGCTGATGTCAAACACGCTGCATCTCACACCGGTTTCTGGTCGCGTTGATTTGATCAAATTCTACTATCAGCCCGTCACAGGTTTCTTCCTGATTGATTCATTGCTGTCGGGGCAGAAAGGCGCATTCATGGATGTGGTGCGCCATTTAATATTGCCTACAATCGTGTTGGGCACTGTTCCACTTGGCGCCATTGCCCGCATGACGCGTTCGGCCATGCTGGAAGTTTTGGAAGAGGACTATGTGCGCACCGCCCGCGCCAAGGGTCTTTCCAATTTCCGTGTTATTGGATTGCATGCGCTGCGCAACGCTTTGATTCCCGTTGTCACCATGATTGGCGTGCAATTGAGCTTCCTGTTGGCGGGCGCTGTGTTGACCGAAAATATTTTCTCGTGGCCCGGCATTGGCAAATGGTTGATCGAGTCTATTTCACGCCGCGACTATCCGGCCCTGCAGGGCGGCATCATGCTGGTGGCCTGCCTTGTCATTGTCTTGAATTTTATCATGGACGCCATCTATGCGCTGATCAATCCGAGGATCAGCCGTGACAGTTGAAACGTTGAATATAAAGCCACCAAGCCCTTTGGCCTCGTTCTGGTACGCCTTCCGCGAAAACCGCGGGGCAGTGGTGGGTGCCGCAGTTGTTTTGCTTGTTGTTTTCTGTGCCGTATTTGCGAATTTTCTCGCCCCTTATGATCCATTGGAACAATTCCGGGACGCCACCAAACTACCCCCCATTTGGGCCGAGGGCGGCAAATGGGCCTATCCATTGGGCACTGACCCCTTGGGCCGCGATATGCTGTCGCGCATTCTCTACGGCTCACGCACGTCTTTGTTCATCGGCCTTTCCATTATGATTGCCTGTAGTTTTTTTGG
>JANMEM010000378.1:0-7736 GCA_031376985.1 Hyphomicrobiales bacterium | reverse complement strand
GAGGATGATTTTCCCTGTATGCACGCTGCTCTCCATCATGCGGTGTGCCGCCGCAGCATCTGCAAGCGGAAATGTTGCGTGAATGACGGGCCGACATTTTCCATCTTCCAGCACAGGCCAGACTTTCGCTTCCAATTCACGCGCAATTTCAGCTTGATGCGCAACAGAGCGTGGACGCAAGGTAGAGCCGGTGAAGGTCAGACGTTTCAACATGATCGGCAGCAGATCAATTTCGATTTTTGAGGCCTGTTGAAATGCGATTTGCACAATGCGGCCTTCCATGGCCATAACTTTGAAATTGCGAGCCACATAATCTCCGCCAACCATATCGAGCGCGAGGTTGGCTTCAAGGCCCTGCTCCTTCATGACGGCGACAAAATCCTGTGTCCGATAGTTGATCGCAACATCGGCCCCAAGTTTCAGACAATCAATACATTTCTCATCGCTACCAGCCGTGGCTACCACTTTTGCGCCGAACTGTTTGGCGAGCATCGTCGCGGTTGATCCGATGCCGCTGGTGCCGCCGTGCACCAGAAAAGTTTCACCCGATTGCAAACGTCCGCGTTGGAAAACATTGGTCCAGACGGTGAAATATGTTTCAGGCAAACCTGCGGCTTCTATCATTGTCATGCCATCGGGGACCGGCAAGGTGTTGTCCTCCGCGGCCGCACAATATTCAGCGTAGCCGCCACCCGGCACCAATGCGCAAACCTTGTCGCCAACCATGTAGCGTTTGCAGCCTTCGCCCAGCGCCACAACTTCGCCTCCCATTTCAAGCCCGGGGGTGAGCGGGGCTCCCGGCGGTGGTGGATAGCCCCCCTTTCGCTGCAATACGTCTGGTCGATTGACGCCTGCAGCTGCGACTTTGACGAGCAGTTGCCCGGTTGAGGGAACAGGCCGGGTGATCTGTTCCGGCACAAGCATTTCGGGGCCGCCGGGTTCCCGAATGGCAATTGCAGTCATCATGGTCATGTGTTCAATCCTTGCTACTTGAAAACATACTTAACACGGGCCAGCATATTGGCCAACAAAGGTGACCCAGAATGAACCTCGAAGACCTGCCAAAACCGAAGCACGAACATGTACTGGGTGAGAATTTAGAGGCCATCAGCCTTGATGAATTAAACCTGCGCGTGCATATTTTGACGCGCGAGATTGAGCGTATTCAGGGTGAAATTCTACGCAAACAGGCCTCGCGATCCGCAGCTGATGCGTTTTTCAAAAGTTAATGGATGTTAAGAAATGCCTGTAAAATCCGCATAAAATTGAAGTTGAATGGAGTTGTGGTTAAGACTTTGGTAATCGTTAACGTTTACCTTGATTGTTGTCCGGAGTGATCCGGATATCTTTGAGTGGTTTCTGTCCACTCTGTTTGACGCCTCCCTGTTAGAAACTCAAAGCCGCGGTCTTCGCGGCTTTTTTTTGGCCTTGAACTTGCTCCACAGGATTCGGGCGGCGGTCAATGTATCGTCTTGACCTGCGCCTTTACCTGCATATGATCAGGCTTGGTGCTTAAAGTTTGAGTTGAGTGGGTAAGGAACAATTAAACATGCGTGATCAGCGCAGCACGGCAAATGACAGCACCATTAATTTTTTGACGCGGTTCAAAGGATCTGACCAGTTTGACAAGCTGTTCAAGGAAGGCATGGGACTGGTTGAAGAGACGGCGAATTATCTGGACGGTCAAGGCCGCGTTGACAGCCGCGTACTGGACCGCCCCGGCACCATTGCCTATGCGACCGAAAGCATGCGCCTCACCACCCGCCTGATGCAGCTTGCGTCATGGTTGTTGTTGCAGCGCGCTGTTGCTGCCGGCGAGGTCACTGAAACAGAGGCAGTTCGCGAAAAGTCGCGTGTCAATTTGAACGACATTGGTGCGGGTCACGAAATTCCGGGTTCGGATAACATGCCGGAAGGTCTTGTTGAACTGATCACGCGGTCTTTGCGTTTGCACGAACGTATTGTGGTGATGGACGGAACCTTGCACAGCAAAGTGGAAGTTGCTGCCGCAAATGAAAACCCGGTGGCTCTGCAAATGGACCAATTGGCCAAGGCGTTTGCGCTAAGGTAGGTTTGGCACAGTAATACTGTCATTCTGGCGAAGGCCGGAATCTTCTTGCGTGAAAAAGATTCCGGCCTTCGCCGGAATGATACTTGTGCTGGATTGCAAAATAAAAAACCCGGCCACATGGACCGGGTTTTCAAATTCAATCGCAAAACACTTACTTGTTGAGGAAGCCGAACTTCTGCTTGAAGCGGGACACGCGGCCACCGCGGTCGAGGATTGTGCCCTGGGCACCGGTCCATGCTGGATGGGACTTCGGATCAATATCGAGGTTCATGGTGTCACCGGACTTGCCATAAGTCGAACGGGTGACAAATTTGGTGCCGTCGGTCATGACGATGTTGATCGGATGGTATTCTGGATGGATGCCGGATTTCATGGGTCTGACTCTTCAAAAAAACAAAGGTTTCCCATGTGGGAAACGGTGGGGTGACTTTCGGTTTGGCGGTCCTATATAGGAGGACGGCAATCGGGGCAAGTCCCTGCTGAACACAGGGACCGAGATGGCGAAATATCCGAGGCGAGAGCTGGAAGAGCGTGAAAACCCGCGGGATTTGCGGCCGTTGCGCAGACTTTTGCCGTTTCTTCTAAAATACAAGGCAAAGGCCATTGCGGCCCTTGTCGCCCTTGCTGTGGCATCAGCTGCAACACTTGTTGTGCCAGTCGCGGTGCGGCGGGTTCTGGACCATGGCTTCAATGGTCAGGACGCGACACTGGTCAACCAATATTTCGGCGTCATGTTGGGGGTTGTCGCTGTTTTGGCACTTGCGTCTTCTCTACGCTTCTATTTTGTCAGTTGGATCGGTGAGCGTGTGGTTACTGACGTGCGCGACCAGTTGTTCCGGCACCTCACAACACTGACCCCTGAATTCTATGAACAGCAGCGCACGGGCGAAGTGGTGTCGCGGCTTACCACCGATGCGAACCAGATCAAGTCCGCGTTCTCGTCCACAGCCTCAGTGGCGCTTCGCAATGCGGTCATGCTGATTGGTGCTCTGGCAATGATGGTTTATACCAGTCCGCGCATGTCTGGCCTTGCGGCACTTGCCATTCCACTGGTTGTTATTCCTTTGATTTTCTATGGTCGCCGCGTGCGCAATCTGGCGCGTGCCGCACAGGACGCCATGGCGCAATCTGCGGCTTTTGCGCAGGAGCGTTTGAGCGCCATCACCACGGTGCAGTCCAACACCCAAGAGAAGCGCACCACGCTTTCATTTGAAGAATTGACGGCTGTGTCTTTCAACGCATCAACCAAACGCACGCTGGCGCGCTCGTTTTTGACCGCTGCTATTATATTTGTGTCGATGGGTGCCATTGTCTTGCTGCTGTGGAACGGTGCACGGGACGTGATGTCTGGCACCATGACGGGCGGTACGCTCAGTCAGTTTGTGCTCTATGCTGTGTTTGCTGCAAGTTCATTGGGCCAACTCTCAGAGGTTTGGGGAGAAGTGCAAACGGCGGCTGGGGCGGCGGAGCGCATTTCGGAATTGCTGGATGAAAAACCTGCGGTCCTCTCTGCGCCTCATGCTGTGCCATTCGCAAAATCGGTGGCGGGAGAAGTGGTTTTCAAATCGGTGAACTTTCACTACCCCACGCGAATAGAACGGGAAATTCTGAAGGGCGTGAGTTTTGCGGCAAAGCCCGGAACAGTGACGGCGATTGTGGGCCCTTCGGGTGCAGGCAAAACCACGCTGTTCTCACTGTTACAGCGTTTTCATGAACCGCAGGCCGGAGTTATTTCCATTGATGGTGTGGATATTGAAAGCCTTGACCTCAAGGCACTGCGCGATGTGATTGCCACCGTGCCGCAAGACCCGGTCATTTTTTCCGGCACGATGCTGGAGAATATACGTTTTGGCAGGCCTGATGCCAGTGATGCAGAGATTGAAGCTGCGGCGAAGGCTGCGCGCGTTGACGAATTTTCCAGATCACTGCCCAAAGGCCTGAACACCGAATTGGGCGAACGTGGAGTGACACTGTCGGGTGGCCAACGGCAACGGGTTGCAATTGCGCGGGCAATTTTGCGGAATGCCCCGATCCTGTTGCTGGATGAAGCCACTTCAGCGCTTGATGCTGAAAGCGAGTCACTTGTTCAGCAAGCGCTGGAAAAACTGACCGAAGGCCGAACAACTCTGGTCATCGCTCACCGGCTTGCCACGGTGCGGAATGCTGACAAGATTATCGTCATGGACAAGGGCAAGGTCACGGCACAGGGAACCCATGCGCAATTGATGAAGTCATCGGCGCTCTATTCAAAGCTGGCGAAGTTGCAGTTCAACAGCGGGACGTGAATTCTTATCGCTCTGTGAGCTTCAACTCAATTCTGCGATTTTCAGATTTTGCATCTTCCGTGTCACCCTCGACAAGGGGCTGATGTTGGCCAAAGCCCGCGCAGACGAGGTGCTTTGATTGCACCCCTTGTGACTCAAGATATTTTACAACAGATATGGCGCGTGCTGCTGACAGTTCCCAATTGGATTTGAACTCGACAGATTGAATGGGGTCATTGTCCGTGTGACCGTCCACACGCAGTACCCAGGCAATATCTGCGGGAATTTCTTTCTCCAGCTGTTTTACGGCTTCTGCAAGTTTCAACATTTCCGTTTCACCGGCGGGGTTCAATTCTGCCTTGCCTTTGGGAAAAAGTACTTCCGCCTGAAACACAAAGCGGTCCCCCACCACCAGAATATCAGAACGTTGCGAGAGGATTTGGCGCAAACGGCCAAAGAACTCAGATCTGTATTTGCCGAGCTCCTGAACTTTTTGAGCGAGTGCTGAATTCAACCTGCGACCCAAATCAGTCACTTGCGCATCGGAAGTCTTGTTGCGCTCTTCTGCCGAATCCAGCAATGAATTCAACTGTGCCAGCTGACGCCGCATGGAGGCGATCTGTTGGTTCAACAGTTCGACTTTCGCCATGGCTTCATTGGAAATTTTTTTCTCGGATTGCAGCGAAGATTGCAGTCCCGAGAGCGATGAACCTGCGGCCAGACCTTTGGCATTTTCTGCTTCCAGCCCTGCCATCAGGTCTGTGTTTTTCAACTTGGCCGCATTCAAGTCATCGGTAATCGCCAACAGTTGACCTTCGACCTCTGCTTTCGCTGACGTCTCCAGCGCCAACAATTCCGTCAATTCTGCAATTTGCGAGCGGAGTTGTCCGAGTGCGGAATCCTGCCCGGAGATTTCACGGGCCAAGAGGAATTGCGCCACCATGAATACCGACAACAGAAAGATGATGACCAAAAGAAGCTGCGCCATGGCATCGACGAAACCTGGCCAATACGGCGGCTCTTCATGGCGGCGGCGGCGTGAGAGAGCTCCGGCCATGATTATTCACGGCCCCGGGTGGCACCGGACTGACGCATCAACAAACGTTGCACTTCATTCTGTTGCACCTGTTGATTTTGAATCCACTGCCGCACCATTTTCTGTTCTTCGCGCATTTGTGTGACGAGGTTTGCCACGGCGTCGGCCAGTTGTTCCATGGTTTCGCCACTGCCAGAACTTGTATTTGTATTCATCGGTGTGCCTGCCTCAACAGTCTGGTTCAGGCGCTCGACACTGCGTTGCAGGTTCTGCATGTCCAAACGCACAAAGGCTGGAACACTTGAGGATTGCCCTTCCCCTGCCCCAACGTCAGTCATGGTCGATAACCAGTCTTCAAAGTTATGATAAAATCGGTTTTGTGCTTGTGACGTTTTCAAATCCATGAAACCCAAAATCAATGAACCGGCCAAGCCGAACAATGATGACGCGAATGACAGGCCCATGCCTGCAAGTGGCTTTTGCAAACCGGTTTTAAGTTCTTCAAACACCGACGAAGATTGCGTTGACGTTACATCAAGATTTTTGATTGCCTCACCGACTGAAGATACGGTGGCAAGCAACCCCCAGAACGTGCCGAGCAGGCCCAGAAAAATCAGCAAGCCGACAAGATAGCGCAGCAGATCGCGGGATTCATCGAGACGTGATGCCAGTGAATCGAGCAATGAGCGCATCGTTTGCGGTGACAACATGGTGCGCCTGCTGGTGTCGCTCAACAAATTGGCCATTGGCCCCAACAACACAGGCGGCGGCCCTTCGATGGGTTGGCCCATGCGGAATTCATTGACCCAATTCACTTCAGGTGACAGGCGCCAGACCATGCGAAAAGAATAAAGCATGCCCAACACCAAAGTGACGACGATCAAACCATTCAAACCGGGGTTGGCCATAAAGGCGCTGCGGATGGCGGGAAACAAAACTGCGCCCAGAATGGCCACCACCAGAGTGAACACCAGCATATGCACCAAATGCACTGTTGGTTTCTCAAGCGTGATTGATTCCTGTGCCATAGCCTTACCGTCCAAATTCAAACGCCACCCGGATTCGTTATCCGTCCCATGGGGCGCAACTTAGTCGAAGTGATGGCGCTGTCGAGGGGCTAATCCTCGGCCCACATGCGGGTCAATGAATTGCGTATTTTCATGACAGGGTTCATCAGCGAACGATCGGCGCCGGATGCCTTGAGGCCCACGACCACCTGATCAATATCAAAAAGTGTTTCGCGCTGTTCGGCACTGCGGATGAAACTGCGCACCCAACCGACAACTGCCAAACGCTCGCCGCGGGTCACCTCGTTCACACGGTGCAGACTCGTCGTGGGATAAAGCACCAGACCACCCGGATCGAGCTTCACTTCGGTTTCGCCATCAGGAGCTTCAATCACCAATTCACCACCGTCATAGCTTGCGGTTTCCGCAAGAAACAAAGTGAACGACATGTCGGTGCGCACGCCACCCATCAAGGCGTCATCAACGTGAGTTCCATAGTGCATTCCGGGCCGATAGCGCGAGACCAGGGTTTTGACGAAAGTCTTCGGACGCGCCGCTGAAAGAAATACTGCGTGCGCCAACAATGCAGCTTTCACCTTTTCCATTGCCGCCAGAGCCGCAGGGCCGGACGCTTGATCATTATGCTTTACGTCCTTTGCATACCAGCCTGCCGTGGCTTTGCCGGACGTGAAAGCCACCTCTTCGTCGGCCAAACTCTTCCGCATGTTTTCAACAGTTTCAGGGTCTAAAACCCCTGCAATTTGAAGCATCATTGTCGCAACTCACTTTTCCGATTGATTTGATCGGCTTTATCAAATATGTAACCGAGCATATTAGTCGGGAAAGGGAATGGCAATGGCCAAGAAAGCTAAAATCTGGACTGCTTTGGGAGTTGCCATGCTGGCGGGAGCAAGCACGGCAGAGGCGGGTACACTTCAATCCATGGCCCCCATCAACAACCCGCAGATTATTCTGGTTGACGGTGAAGGTGGCGAAGGTGGTGGCGAAGGCGGCGGAACCAGTTCCACCACAACTTACGCCCTGCAAAGCACTGATGCCAAAGCCTACAGCTATGACGCTACTCCCCAAATTGATGCCTATATCAATCTGGCTTTCAAGAGCTATGAAAAGGCAGCTGATGACGCCGCCGTATTGGCCAAAGTCGTGGACGCATTTTTGGCAGCGCCTTCAGATGAAACATTAGGTGCCGCCCGCAAGGCCTGGCTTGCTGCCCGTCCGGCCTATTTGCACACGGAAGCGTTCCGCTTTTACGATGGCCCGATTGAGGCTGTAGAAGGTGAAATCAACTCCTGGCCCATGAACGAGGCCTATATCGACTACGTCGAGGGCAAGCCTGA
>JANMEM010000326.1:0-3137 GCA_031376985.1 Hyphomicrobiales bacterium | reverse complement strand
GAAACCTTTGTTGCCCTGAAAGCTGAAATCGGTTCGTGGCGCTGGAATGGGGTTCCGTTTTATCTGCGAACAGGAAAGCGCCTGCCCTCCAGGCTGTCTGAAATCGTCGTGGAATTCAAAGCTGTTCCACACTCCATGTTTGGAAAATCAGCAGGGGCAATTTCACCCAACCGTCTGGTCATCCGTTTGCAGCCTGACGAGGGCGTGAAGTTGTGGTTGATGATCAAAGACCCCGGCCCGGGTGGCATGCGTCTGCAACATGTTCCCTTGGACATGAGCTTCAAGGAAGCCTTCAACGTGCGCAATCCCGATGCCTATGAGCGGCTGTTGATGGACGTGGTGAGAGGCAACCAGACCCTGTTCATGCGCCGTGACGAAGTGGCTGCCGCCTGGAAATGGATTGACCCCATTCTGGATTACTGGAAAGCCTCCAATGATGTGCCAAGGCCTTATACATCAGGCACCTGGGGCCCAGCAGCCTCCGTGGCGCTGATTGAGCGTGACGGCAACACATGGCAGGAATCAACCCTGTGATTGACGCGCGTCACGACTTTGAAAACCGCGAAGCGCTGGCGAGTGGTCTGGCAGACCGCGTGGCCCGCGGACTTTCCCGTGCCATTTCCCGCACAGGTTCTGCGACGTTGGCAGTGTCCGGCGGGACCACGCCCACGTTGTTTTTCGAACACCTTTCGCGTGAACCCATCACCTGGGACAAGGTGACAATTACGTTGGTAGACGAACGTCAGGTTGACGAAGACAGCCCGCGCTCCAATGCCAGGCTGGCGCGCAACAGTTTGTTGCAGAACAACGCCAAGGCCGCAAAATTTGTGCCGCTGTTTCGTAACGAACTTGCAGCATCAGCGTTGGGCTTGGATGTGGTCGTTCTCGGCATGGGTGATGACGGCCATACAGCATCGTTTTTTCCCAATGGCGATCGCCTGCCCGAAGCGCTCGATATAAAAACCGTTTCAGCGCTGCTACCGATGCAAGCACCCAATGCTGGAGAGCCGCGCTTGACCTTCACCCTTCCTGCTGTGCTGAAAGCCAAAGTGTTGTGTCTCCATATCGAAGGCGCAAACAAGCAGGCGGTGCTTGAAAAAGCCATTGCCGGAACTGACGTTTTTGAAATGCCAATCCGTGCCGTTTTGCAATCTGACCGTCCGCTTGATATTTTCTGGTGTCCGTAAAGGATCATAACCATGGCTTATTCCGTTACTGAAACCGTGTCCGCCGTCACCGAACGATTGGTAGCCCGCTCCAGATCCTCGCGCGCGCGTTACCTTGAACGCATGGACGCGCAACGCTCCAACCAGCCCAAACGCAAATCACTGGGCTGTGCCAATATCGCCCACGGCTTTGCCGCCTGTGGCCCCCACGACAAAAATGAATTGCGCAATGGCGATGGGCCAAACCTTGCAATTGTCACATCTTACAACGACATGCTTTCGGCCCACCAGCCATTTGAATATTATCCCGACATCATCCGCAAAGCCGCCCGCGAAGCTGGCGGCACCGCGCAAGTGGCAGGCGGTGTTCCCGCCATGTGCGATGGCGTGACCCAGGGTGAAACCGGCATGGACCTCAGCCTGTTCTCGCGTGACGTGATCGCGCTCTCAACGGCCATTGCCCTGTCGCACCAGATGTTCGACGCTGCGGTTTATCTGGGCGTTTGCGACAAGATCGTTCCGGGTCTGATCATGGGTGCGTTGAACTTCGGTCATTTGCCTGCCGTGTTCATTCCCGCTGGTCCCATGACCACTGGCATGAATAACGATGAAAAGGGGAAAATCCGCCAACTCTACGCCGAGGGCAAGGTGGACCGGGCGGTTTTGCTTGAAGCTGAAGCGCAATCCTATCACGGCCCTGGCACCTGCACATTTTATGGTACCGCCAATTCCAACCAGATGCTGATGGAAATCATGGGGCTGCATTTGCCGGGTTCGACCTTCATCAATCCGGGTTCCGCATTGCGCGACGAAATCACCAAGGCGTCGGCAAAGCAGGCGATGTCACTTACCGCCTTGGGCAACCGCTACACGCCGCTCTCTCAAATCTATGATGAGAAATCAGTGGTGAATGGCGTTGTCGGCTTGTTGGCCACGGGTGGTTCCACCAACCACACCATGCACGTCATCGCCATGGCCGCTGCGGCAGGAATTATTTTGACGTGGGATGATCTGGCCGAACTTTCTCACAACGTTCCACTGCTGACCCGCATTTATCCAAACGGCACCGCCGACGTGAACCACTTCAACGCGGCAGGTGGCATGGGCTTTCTGATCCGTGAATTGTTGGGTGCGGGGTTGTTGCACAATGATGTGACCACCATCATGGGACAAGGTTTGGAAAATTATCTCGCAGAACCGAAGCTGGACGCTACGGGCGGCCTCACGTGGTCGGAAGCGGCCACACATTCAGCCGACACCAAAGTGTTGCAAGACGTAAAATCCGCCTTCCAACCGACAGGTGGATTGAACGTCTTGAAAGGCAACCTCGGCACCGCCGTGATCAAGTCGTCTTCAATCCCGGCGGATCGTCACGTCATTGAAGCCCCGGCAAAAGTGTTTCATTCTCAGGAAGAACTGCATGCGGCCTTCAAGGCGGGTGACCTCAATTGTGATCATGTTGCCGTGGTTCGCTTCCAGGGCCCCAAGGCCTGCGGCATGCCGGAATTGCACCGTCTCACGCCGCCGCTCGCCGTGCTGCAAAATCGCGGACTGAAAGTGGCGCTGGTCACCGATGGCCGCATGTCCGGCGCATCAGGCAAAGTGCCAGCCGCCATTCATGTGACACCGGAAGCCGTTGATGGAGGGCCCATTGCCCGCATCCGCGATGGCGACATCATCCGTATAGATGCTGACAACGGCACACTGGAAGTTCTTGTCGATGCGGCGGAGTTTGCAGCGAGGCCCTTGGCCAGTGCTGATTTGTCAAAAAACAACTGGGGCACAGGCCGTGAACTCTTCGCGGCCTTCCGCAAACTCGCAGGGCCTGCTGATCAGGGTGCAAGCATTTTTGAGGTGATGTAATGGGTATGAAGAAAAAGCAATCGTCCGTTGAAGCCATTCTGAAGCAGGCTCCTGTGGTGCCTGTCATGGTGATTGACGATGTGAAACAGGCTATCCCATTGGCCCGCG
>JANMEM010000285.1:0-3239 GCA_031376985.1 Hyphomicrobiales bacterium | reverse complement strand
GCGCACCGGTGCGGCGTCGCAAGACAACCGTCGGCATCGACGATATTTTCAAAGCAATCCTCGGCGGACGTCGCTGAGCTTAACGGGAGCAGACCACAATGGATCTTTCAGCCATCGGCAAACAATTCGGCCTCACAGAAGAACAGACACGCGCCGCCTTTGACGCGCTCACACCTGTCGTCGCATCGGGCATGCGCCGTTCGGCTCAGAGCGAAACAGGCTTGCAGGATATTCTGTCATCGGCGCTCAACGGCAACCAGAATGCTGACGCTGCGTCGGGCAATGAAATCCTCGGCCAGATTTTCGGATCGAAAGACGTAAGCCGTGGTGTGGCGCAACAACTGTCCGCCACATCCGGCGTTGGCGCTGCGGTGTTAAAGCAGTTGCTGCCCATCGTGGCGTCGATCGTCATGGGACAGGTGGCCAAGAAGATGGGCGGCGGTGGACAACCATCGGGCGGCGGCGGATTGGGTGATATTCTCGGCGACATTCTCGGCGGTGGCCAACAGCCACAACAGCGTCAACAACCGCAATCCGGCGGTGGCGGACTTGGTGATATTCTCGGCGACATTCTGGGCGGAGGTCAACAACAGTCCGGCGGTGCTGGCGGCGGTGGTCTGGGCGATATTCTGAAAGACGTTCTGGGCGGCGGCGGTGCACAACAGCAACAGGCCCCATCAAGCCAAGGCGGCGGTTCGCTTGAAGACATGCTGAGGGAAATTCTTGGCGGCGGCGCTCAACAAGAGACCGTTACACATGGCCGGAAACGGCTTGATGATGTGCTGGGTGGCGGAACGCGCAAAGGCTCGGATGCCGATATCTTGCTGGATTCGGTCACAAGGTCAGTGAGACGGTAACCGGTTGACACACCCCCTCCCCCTTCGGCTACTCCCCCAGCTACGCTGAAGGAGTAAGGCTGTCTTTTCTCCCTTGCGCCGAAGGCGTGGGGGAGTACCCCGAAAGGGGAGGGAATGTCTGATTCTACTTCCGCGCCGTCTTCCGTGTGCATTCTTCAAGCGCCAAACCGGCATTGACCGACAGTGGCAAACGTGCGGCCCAAGCCACATCAACGCGGGTGGTGCCCGCGTCGTGCAGCAGGTGATCGTCCAGTTTCAACAGATTGCGAACCGAACGGCGGGCCTGCCAGTTTTCCACAAAGCGCACGATGAAGCTGGCTTCTGACTGTTCGCGGGCGGCAGTTGCGTTAATGCTGAGATCGTAGGACATGGCGTGTTTCTCCTGTGCGCAGGAAACAGTATTTCCTGCGTTATCAATTGTTTGGGGTACTGACTTAACAGTGGTTGATGATCATCTTATGACAGATTTCTATTGATCAATCCAATGAATGTATTTAATACGATTCATCAACAGGAGTGATCACTGCCATGATGCCGCATCTCGATGTTGACCAGTTGAAGACGTTCCTTGCCATTGCCGACACGGGCAGTTTCACCCGCGCCGCTGACGAGGTGAACAAAACCCAGTCCGCCGTATCCATGCAGATGAAACGGCTTGAGGATCAAGTGAGCCGTCCGCTGTTTTCGAAAGACGGTCGCGGCACCAAGTTCACGCGCGATGGCGAAAAGCTTATCGACTACGCCCGCCGCATTGTGGCGCTGAGCGATGAAGCCATGTCTGCTTTTACGAAGCCCGATATCACAGGCACCGTGCGCTTCGGCACGCCGGATGACTATGCCGAATTCTTCCTCCCCGTCATCCTCGCAAGGTTCGCCCGCACCCACCCGCATGTGACTGTGGATGTGGAGTGTGTGCCATCCGCACAATTGATGGAGCAGACAACGCGTGGCGAAATCGACATTGCCGTGGTCACCTTCGGCTGCCGCGCCGAACCCGCCGACATGATCCGCCAGGAAGAACTGGTGTGGACCACCTCGGCCCGCCACGCCATTCACGAGTCCCCCGTGCTGCCCATCGCCGTGGCCCCCGGCGGCTGTAGCTGGCGTCAGATCATGACTGATGCGCTCGATGCCAAAGGCCGCAAATACCGCGTCGCCTATTCCAGCCCCAACGCATCGACGATCAACGCCGCCGTGCAACAGGGCCTCGCCGTCGCTGTCATGCCCGAAATCTGCATGAAGGCAGGCATGCGAATATTGACGGAAGCTGACGGCTTTCCAAGACTGGGAACCTTCGACATCGGCCTGATCTACAAACCCGGACGCAAAAGCCCGGCGGTAGAAGCCCTGACGCGGCATGTGAAGGAAGGCTTACAGAGCTCAAGGTTCGCGATTGCGGCGGAGTGAGCAGTCTCCCTTTGACAAAAATGATGGGATAAGTACACTGTACGACAATCGAGTACAGGAACCCGGCCATGACCACAACGACCTTCACGACCCGCATTGATCTTGGCCTCAAAAAGCGCCTTGAACAGCTGGCGGCACGAGACAAGCGTTCCGCGTCCTATGTGGCCAATCTTGCCATTCAAAACATGGTGGAAGAACGCGAAGCCACGCGTGACCTTGTGATGGTTGGACTGGAACTTGCCAAAACCGGACATTCGATTGCTGAAGAAGATATCGACTCGTGGCTTCGCAGTAATGAAGATGCAGCATTTCCCGCTGCAAAGGCTTCATAAACACCCGTGAAGATCAGATATCTTGAAACAGCCAAACCCGGCCTTGTCTGGATGAAACGTTATTTTCAAATGCAGCCGCAGCTGGATCAGGCATCAGCATTTGAAAATTTCGAAAAAGCCAAAAACCTTCTCAAAACTTTTCCACAAGCTGGCGAACAATTTGAAGATTTTTCAGACGTGCGCGAAATCCACATCACCCGCAGTGCTTTTTCAATTCTGTATACATGCATCGATGACACTGTATTTATCATCGATATCCGAGACAGCCGAGGCCTTCGCAGTGCAGCAGCTTTAATGAAATTTGCGCAAGAATTGCGGGATAAGTATAAGCTTGGAGGTTGAAGCTTTAGGTGCGATGTTTGAGAAGTTCGGCGATCTCGTCAGCACTCACACAACAACGATTTCTGTTCTCCCACGCTGCGGCAGCATGAACCGTTGTAAATCACCTCCCAGCGACCAAATCCAACCCATGACCCTACAATCCCCCACCCTCACGGTCTGGTTCGACGGCAGTTGTCCGATTTGCACACGGGAAATTGCGCTGATGCGCAAACTTGACAAGACACGCACCATTTCATTTATCGATATCACCTCTCCCACCAGTGTTTGCCCCTTGAACCCTGCTGAACTTCTGGCGCGGTTT
>JANMEM010000284.1:0-15284 GCA_031376985.1 Hyphomicrobiales bacterium | reverse complement strand
TAATATTCCCCAAGGTGAAGCCGCCTGCAGCAGCATAGATATCGGCCTTGTGCCGTGCGTCAGCAACAGCGGCTTTGCGTGCTTCATCCAACATGGAATCCGGCTTTGACACCGAAAACGAAACGCCATTGATGGTATTGGAGCCCGTTGTCACCGCCACATCCAACAATCCGCCCAGATCTTCGATTTTGCGCACTGTGACGGTCACCATGTTGTTGACGTCATAGCCCACAACCTTTGGCGGCTGGCCATTGTTGTTGCCATAATCGAGCCGCGGGCCCACAGAAAAATTTGAAGTCGCCATATCCCGCGTATCAATCCCGGCACCCTTCAACGTGTCGAGCAAAGCCTTCATGGACTTGGTGTTCACATCCAAAGCATCACGCGCCGATGAACCTTGCGATGTCACACCGATTGAGACCACAGCAAGGTCAGGCACCGCCCGAATTTCACCATGGCCGGAAATGGAGATTGTACGAATCAATTTGGAGTCCTCCGCAAAAACGGGGGATACAAACAAAACGGCCAGCAGGGCCAAGGCAATTACAGGCTTGAACATCAACATCTCCTTCGATGTGCTATATAGGAATAAAATACGTCGATATTATGGCGTCAACGGAAAGGTGGTTCATCAAAGCTGCGAAGTTTCCGCGAATGCAAACCTTCGCGGTCTTCACGCAGCCGGTCAATCGCCGCCAAACCAATCAGCAAATGCTCACCCACGGCACGATCATAGAACGCATTTGCCGCACCCGGCAGTTTGATTTCGCCATGCAACGGCTTGTCCGAAACACACAACAAAGTGCCGTAGGGCACACGTAACCGATAGCCTTGCGCCGCCAAAGTGCCTGATTCCATATCCACAGCAATGGCGCGGGACAGATTGATGCGCATGCGTTCCTGGCTCCAGCGCAATTCCCAGTTCCGGTCATCGTTGGTCATCACCGTGCCAGTGCGAAGTCGCTGCTTCAACGCCTCGCCCTTTTCACCCGTCACATCGGCAGCAGCGCCTTGCAGCGCTAACTGGATTTCAGCCAAGGCTGGAATCGGAATATCCGGCGGCACCAGCTTGTCGAGAATTCCATCCTGCCGCAAATAGGCATGCGCCAAAACATAATCGCCGATGCGCTGCGATTGTCGAAGCCCGCCGCAATGCCCAATCATCAACCAGCAATCCGGTCGCATCACAGCAAGATGGTCGGTGATGGTTTTGGCATTGGATGGACCAACGCCAATATTCACCAGCGTGATTCCGCCCTTGCCGTCATTTCGTGTCAGATGATAGCCCGGCATTTGAAAGCGGTGCCACGGCGAACTTTCAATAATCACAGAAGCTTCCGCATCAGACATGTCCCGCGTGATCACGCCACCACCCGGCAGATGCAGCGCCTCAAACGCGCCACCGGCCTTGATTTGCGCCCGCGCCCAGCCAACAAACTGATCCACATAGCGGTGATAGTTGGTCAACAGAATCCACGGCTGTGTATGGCCCCAATGGGTTCCCGTATAATGTTGCAAACGCTTAAGTGAATAATCCACTCTCACAGCGTCAAACAGCGCAAGTGGTTCGGGTTCACCATTCGCCGTAACCCAGGTTCCATCAGCCACTTCATCACCGACCAGAGCCAGCCTTGGCACCGGAAAATGCAATGCCAGTTCAGCCGCAGTCACCCCACCTGCGCCAAGATCATCACCTTTATCCAAAATATAAGGGTAGGGGATTTCCTGCGTTGAAGCCCGCACCGCGATAGTCGCCCCATAGTCCCGCACCAGATAGGTCAGCTGTTCCGTCAGATAGGCCCTGAAATGCTCAGGGTGTGTCACCGTTGTTGCATAAATGCCGGGGGCCTGAAACTTCGCATAGGCCCGCGAGATATTGGGCTGCAAGCCATGGGCCTCATAGGTGACCTGCAATTCCGGATAATGCCATTGCGCCCGCTCTTCCGCCGTAGGTGTCGTGCGGTCAGCTAGGTAACTTTCGAGACTGGTTTTCAGGCTGTGGCAAGCGGCGGCATGGAGGTGGACAAGCTGCTCAACGGCAGCTGCGGGGGTGAGTGATTTGGCTTTCATGTCAGGCCTATAGCATAGAAACAAAAAATGCTGTAGCCAGCCCTCGCGCGCACCGCGCTATCGGTGGGCCTGTAGCTCAATGGTTAGAGCTGACGGCTCATAACCGTCTGGTTGGGGGTTCGAGTCCCTCCGGGCCCACCACATCTTCTGCACAAAAATTGACCATATGGACAAGATTTTTTGATGGTGCAATAGTCCCAGGCAGGCCAGATGCCTCACAGGGAGACAGCACATGTCGCACAACATTTTCCACACCAGCCGTCGCAATCTTTTGAAACTGGGTGCGGCCTCCGCAGCCATGCCCTTCCTCACACGAATGGGCCAAGCAGCTGGCCCGATCAAGACCGCCGCCATTTATACGGTTCCGGTCGAACAACAGTGGGTCAGCCGCATCCACAAGGCCGCCACCATTGCAAAAGACCGTGGCGACATTGAATATGTCTTCTCGGAAAAAGTCGCCAACACCGATTATGAACGCGTCATGCGCGAATATTGCGAAGCAGGCCATCAACTGATCGTCGGTGAAGCCTTCGCAGTGGAAGACGCCGCCCGTGCGGTGGCCAAAGACTATCCGGACCGCGCCTTTCTCATTGGCTCATCCTTCAAGCCAGACGCCGCCGCAGCCCCCAACTTCTCGGTCTTCGACAACTATATTCAGGACGCGTCGTATCTTTCCGGCATTATCGCAGGCGCCATGACCAAGACTGGCACCATTGGCATGGTAGGCGGCTATCCCATCCCGGAAGTGAACCGCCTGATGAACGCGTTCATTGCCGGAGTGCGCGAATCAAAAACTGATGCAAAGTTCCTCGTGGCCTTCATCGGCTCTTGGTACGATCCGCCGAAAGCCAAGGAAACTGCGCTCGCACAAATCGATGCCGGCGCTGACCTTCTCTATGCCGAACGTTTTGGCGTTTCTGACGCCGCCAAGGACAAAGGCATTTTGGCCGTCGGCAACGTGATCGACACGCAAGCTGATTATCCTGACACTGTTGTTGCTTCGGCCCTTTGGCACTTTGAACCAACGCTAGATGCTGCAATCGCCGCCATCAAAGCGGGGACATTCAAGGCTGACGACTACGGCCAGTATTCCTTCATGAAAGCAGGCGGCAGTTCCCTGGCGCCGCTTGGCACTTTCGACGGCAAAGTACCAGCCGACGTTAAAGCCAAAGTAGCAGAGAAAGAAGCCGCCATAAAAGCGGGCAGCTTCGCCGTTTCCATTGACGATACTGAACCCAAGTCATCGTGACGCAATCAAAAACCGGAGAACGTGAAACCGTTCTCCGGCTCTCCGGGATCACCAAACGCTTTGGCACCCTGGTGGCCAATGATGATATTTCATTGCAGCTGGGACGTGGTGAGATTCTGGGCCTGCTCGGCGAAAATGGTGCGGGTAAAACCACACTGATGAATATCCTGTTCGGGCACTATGTGGCTGATGCAGGAAGCATTGAAGCCTTCGGACATGACCTTTCACCCGGAGAACCCAAGGCCGCGCTTAAGGCAGGCATTGGCATGGTGCATCAACACTTCACGCTGGCCGAAAATCTGACGGTGTTGGATAATATTCTACTTGGTACTGAATCTCTCTGGCGGCTGCAAAGCGCCAGCGCAAAAGCCCGCCGACGCATTTTGGATTTGGGCGAAGAATATGGCCTCAAGGTCAATCCCGATGCGGTCGTTGCAACACTGTCCGTCGGCGAAAAGCAACGCATCGAAATTCTGAAAGCCCTCTATCGCGAAGCCCGCATCCTGATTCTGGATGAACCTACAGCAGTTCTCACACCGCAGGAATCTGACGCATTGTTCGAAACTCTAAAGCGTTTTGTCGCCAAGGGCCTTTCGATTATTTTCATTTCTCACAAACTCAATGAAATTCTCAATGCCTGTAACCGTGTCACTGTACTGCGCGGTGGAAAAAATGTTGCCGAGCGCGATGTGGCCGGTGCCACGCGCGAGGAACTGGCCGAATTGATGGTGGGCCGCGCCGTGGCAAAGCCGAAGGCGGAGCCGATGCAACATGGGCGCAAAATCCTTGAGTTGAAAGCCGCCCGAACTCAGCGTGGAAGCCTGAAGCTGAACAACGTTGCTCTTGCCGTTCATAGCCATGAAATTGTTGGCATTGCGGGAGTTTCTGGAAATGGCCAAAGCCTTTTGGCCGATGTCATCTCCGGCGTGCAAATTCTGTCGTCCGGTACAATGTCAGTCGATGACACATCGCAAACCCATATTAACCCTCGAAATATTGTGAGCCAGGGCGTCGCCCGCATTCCCGAAGACCGCCACGCTGAAGGTTTGGTCGGGGATATGTCGATCATGGAAAACTTGATAGCCGAGCGCCTGCATTCTCAAGAGTTTTCCAAACGCGGGTTTATCGACTGGCAAAAGGCCAAAGCCTTCGCCGAGGAAATTATCAAGTCCTACGATGTCAAATGCCCCGGCCCATCTGCGCGTTCTGGATTGCTCTCCGGCGGCAACATGCAAAAGCTTATTCTGGGCCGCGTCATGGCCAATGCTCCGAAGTTGGTTCTGGCCAATCAACCCACGCGCGGTTTGGATGTGGGGGCAGTAGCCTATGTGCACGAACAATTGCTGGCCGCACGGGCGCGGGGTGCTGGCGTGCTGCTGATTTCGGAAGACCTTGACGAATTGTTGGCGCTGTCAGACCGCGTCTGTGTCATGTACCAAGGCAAGCTTTCACCTCCAATTCCGCGTGCCAAGGTCACAATTCAGCCACTCGGCCTGATGATGGCAGGGCAGGGCTTCAAAGATGCGGCTTGAAGCCAGAACGCAAACACGACCGTGGCAACTGGTGGCCTTTCCAGTTCTGGCATTGGCTTTCGCGTCATTGGTTTGCAGCCTCCTCGTCATATTGTCGGGCGCATCACCATTCCAGGTTTTCGGCCTGATGTTGAAGGGTGCATTCGGCACCAAATTCGCGCTGCTTGAAACTTTGACCCGCGCCACTCCGCTCATTTTCACGGGCCTTGCCGCAGCCGTGGCTTTTCGCGCCAAACTCTGGAACATTGGTGCTGAAGCGCAATTATATATCGGCGCAGTAATGACCGTCATGCTCGGCACTGGATTGCTTCCACTTCCAGCGCCACTATTGATCCCGATACTGATGATTGCCGCCATGATTGGAGGTGCACTCGTTCTGTCTGTTCCAACATTCCTGAAAACCCGCTTCGGCGTCGATGAAGTGGTGACTACCTTGCTGCTGAACTTCATTGTTCTTCTGTTCGTCAGCATGTTGCTGGAAGGCTGGTTGAAAGATCCCACGGGGCTCGGTTGGCCGCAGTCCAAAAAAATCATTGCTGACGCACAATTGGTGAAGCTGGTGCAGGGCAAGCGTCTGCATTTCGGATTTATCATCGCAATCCTTGCAGCTGTTGTGATCTGGATCATTGACAGTAAACATGTGCTCGGTTTTGAAATGCGCGCTGTTGGTTACAATGCAAAAGCGGCGAATTTCCTTGGCATTCCAGTGAACATCGTACTTGCCAAAACCGCACTCCTCTCCGGCGGTTTGGCAGGTCTTGCTGGTTGGTCTGAGGTCACAGGTCTGAAGGGCAACCTCACTCTCGATCTGTCACCCGGTTTTGGCTACACTGGCATCGTTGTTGCCATGCTTGCAATGTTGCATCCGCTGGGAGTCATTGTCGCTGCAATTTTCGTGGCGGCCGTTTTTGTTGGTGCCGACGCCATGAGCCGCACTGCTGGTGTTCCAAGCTACATTGCACAGGTGATGGTGGCAGTTTCACTTCTTGCCATGGTCACCGCGCTCATGTTCACCCGCTACCGCCCTCGGTGGAAATAACATGTGGCAAGCCGTCGAAATATTTTTCACTGCCTCGCTCTGGGCCGCTGCCATCCGCATTGCCTCACCATTGATTTTCGGCACACTGGGAGAACTGATTTGCGAACGCGCAGGCGTTCTCAATCTCGGTATTGAAGGCATCATGACAGCTGGCGCATTTTCCGGCTGGCTCACCGTCTATCTTGGCGCAGATCTGTGGACCGGTGTAGCAGTTGCAGCAATCGTCGGCGCTGCCTTCGGCCTGCTGCATGGCTTTCTTGTCGTGCCGCTGGGTCTTTCGCAACACGTCACGGGAATCGGAATCACACTATTGGCTTCATCATCGTCCTACTATTTGTATCGCGTCGCTTTCCCTGAAGTTACGTCACCGCCAAAAATCGAAGCATTCACTCCCTTCGCCATTCCGGGCCTTGCAGACATTCCCGTAATCGGCCCCGCATTGTTCCAGCAAACGCCACTTACCTATCTGGCCTTTGTCATGGTCGCCCTCGTCGCATGGGTGTTGAACCGAACACCCGCAGGTCTCGCCTTGCGCACTGTTGGTGAAAATCCTGCCGCTGCCGAGGCTCAAGGCATCAGCGTCACTGCAACAAGAATGCTGGCGGTCATGTTCGGAAGTGCCTTGATGGGCATCGGCGGCAGCTTCATCACCCTTTCAGCTTTCAATTCGTTTTTCTTTGACATGATCAACGGTCGCGGCTGGGTGTGTATTGCGCTGGTGGTGTTTGGCAGCTGGCGTCCGGGAAAAGCCTTTCTCGGCGCAATTTTGTTTGGGCTTTTCGATGCCTATCAACTGCGCCTGCAACAATTGGCGGGAGCTGTGGTACCGTATCAAGTATTCTTGATGCTACCATTTATCCTGTCCATCATCGCACTCATTGTCATGTCGCGCCGCGTGGCATACCCTCGGGCTCTGATGGTGCCTTATCGCAAAGGTGAGAGATAGGAGTTGAACATGTTGACAGACCTTGACCGCAAATTTCTGCGTATCGCCTATGATGAAGCCAAGGCCGGATTCGACGAAGGTGGCTGCCCGATAGGTTCGGTTGTAGTGCGTGGTGACCAGGTATTGGGGCAGGGCCGCAATCAACGTGTGCAAGGAGGCGACCCCATAGCACATGGTGAAATGGATGCGCTCCGCAAAGCCGGGAGGCAACGCACCTACAAGGATACCACGCTTTACACGTCCCTCAGCCCCTGCATGATGTGCACAGGCACCATCATTCAATTCGGCATTCCCCGCGTTGTCGTTGGCGAGAACAAGACCTTCGGCGGCAACGAAGAGTTCCTGCGTTCCCGTGGCGTCGAAGTCGTCATCGCTGACGACCCGGACTGCATCGCCTTGATGAGCCGTTTCATCACTGAAAAGCCTGAACTTTGGGCGGAGGATATTGCGGAAGATTAAGCCGACTTCAATTGATAGCGTTGGTCAATCTCGCTGGCACGTATCAAGGCGGCTTCCTTTGGCATTGGCTTGGCCAATGCATAACCCTGAACTTTATCAACTTTGAGATTTTGCAACAGCGCAACCTCTTCTGCCGTTTCCGCACCTTCAGCGACCACGGTCATGCCCAGCGCGTGGACCATGTCAACGATGGACTTCAGCATTCCGCTTTTGCGCGAACTGCGATCAGCACCTGAAACAAACGCCCGGTCAACTTTGATGGTGTGAAACGGCAATTTCGACAAATAGCCAAGCGATGAGTAGCCCGTACCAAAGTCATCAAGGGCGAGCACAACACCATCGGCGGCGAGTGTTTCCAATACAATCACAGTATCTGCATATTTTGCACCAACAAACATGCTCTCTGTCAACTCAAGACAAAGCAGATGCGGCGGCAGACCTGACTTAAGCAAGGCACCCCTTACCTTCTCGACAAACCCCGCAGCCAGTATCTGTGCGGGCGACACGTTTATAGACATGATGCGTTCCGGCAAACCCTGACGACGCCAGGTTGCGGCTTGCCTGCAACCTTCATTCAAAACCCAGTCTCCAATGACAGACACCAGACCAATACGCTCTGCCAAGGGAATGAACACAGCCGGTGAAATCGGCCCCCGCACAGGATGCGTCCAGCGCACCAAGGCTTCAAAACCTGCAACTCGGCAATTCTGCAAATCAAACTGTGCCTGATAGTGCAAATCAAATGCGCCAGACTTTGTGGCATGTCGCAGTGCTTGCCCAAGCGCCGTGTCTTCACGCACCTCGTCGGCAAGCCCTTGTTTGAAGAATTGAACCTTGCCGGCAACCTGGGATTTGGCATCGGCAAGTGCCAGATCCATGTGCCGCAAAATGTCATCAACCACCGCATCCTGACCCGTGCGGCCCAAAAGCAATACCGCACCCGCCGTCAGGTTGACATGCAATTCAAGTTCGCCGATTTGTACTGGCTTGAAGAACGCTGATTGAACGCGGGCCAATGCCATTTCAACATCAGCTGTTGTTTCTGCATCACGCAATAACAATGCAAATTCATCACCGCCATAGCGCGCCAAAGTGACATCATCACGAATGGCAGATTTAATGATGGCGGCTACCGTCATCAACAAGGCATCGCCGATTGAATGGCTGAAAGCATCGTTCATCGCACGAAAACCGTGGATGTTGACCAGCGCCACAGCACCGGTAAGACCTTCATACTTGCGGTCAACCCATTCATCTACTGTGCGTTGGAAACTTACGCGGTTTGCCAAACCGGTCAGCGGGTCGTGATATGCCAGTTTTT
The DNA here is from genome assembly GCA_031376985.1 of Hyphomicrobiales bacterium. Lineage (GTDB taxonomy): Bacteria > Pseudomonadota > Alphaproteobacteria > Rhizobiales > Aestuariivirgaceae > Aestuariivirga. The sequence goes on along the minus strand of JANMEM010000284.1, from coordinate 6,668 downwards.
GCAAGGCATCGTCACGCAAACGGATATCAGACACCAGTCCGTTGAAGGCCTTGACCAGAATGCCTGCTTCGTCGGGCGTGTCATCATCTTGCAGTTTCGAAGCGTAGCTGCGGGAAGTCCGGATATCCTGAATGGCGCGTGTCAATTCCGTCAAAGGGCCAACGATACGGCGTTGCAAGGGCCGCGAGGCCAAAACACCCACCAGCGCCGCAGAAAGTGCGGCGACGAGTATTGTCATTATGGTCGAAATAATCTGGCTGCGAAGGCCGCGAATGTCGCCAAGCATCACAAGCTTGCCATGCACGATGCCGCCTTTGACAATGTCCACCGAGACGGGAAGAATACCTTTGTACAAAAGTGAAAGAGAGCCGTCGCTTTGTGTCACCACGTCATTGGTTAAATATGCTGTCTGACCCATTGTCGCGATGGCACGACCATCCTGCAATTCAATGCTCGCCATCAAAATATCCGGGATGCGGGCGACTGCGGTCAAGGCAGACTGGGCTTTTGGGCGGTCCTGTTCTGCCACAGCATCACCTGCGGCTGAGGCCAATGCGTATGCAGTTGCCTGCATGGATTGCGCACGATTTTCCAACTCACGTTTGGTCTGAACAACAATCTGCAACAACGCAGCCGAGAAAACGGCAAAGAACGTAACCAACGCAAGCAGCCTCGCTATGCGGTGGCCGATGCTCCGAGAATTTTCCAATGCCAATGCCAATCCCCACCCAATTAATCTGCACGTGTGCGGGTTGAGCCTAGCAGTACGATTTGAAAAAGGGCTTTATGGAAACAGTTAACGATTTGCCAGATTAAATGGTCGTATTTGTCAGTGAATTTTTAGAAATTTTCCAGAGTTTTCACGTTAGTGTGAGAGCTTGCACAGATGGGCATTTGAAGTCCCGAGGGTCTATTTCGATGAAGAATGAGCGGGTAGAAAAGTTGAAAAGCAAAACGCTGGTTGCAGCGGCAACATTTCTTCGGAACACATCGGCAAGCACTGCCCTTATGTTTTCACTTTCACTTCCAGCTGTTTTAGGATCGGTGGGTGTTGCAGTAGATTTCGGCGTTTATCAGTTGAAGCTCAATAAACTGCAAGTGGCGGCCGATCAGGCGGCTTTGGCCGGTGCGAAAGAATTGACGCTGACAAATTCGAACGATGAAAGCATACAGGCGGCCGCAGAGAGTTTTGCACGTGCAACTGTGGGTGACAATCGAAGCAAATTATCGGTGATTGCAAAAATTGATTTGACCGCCAAAACTGTGAAGGTTCAGATCACAGAAGTGTGGACGCCGTTTTTTGCCCAGTTCATTGGTGCAAATGTTACACCAATTGTTGTGAGTGCCAAAGCTGGCTTGTTCGGCGAGTCAAAAATTTGCGTTTTGACTTTGACTCCTAGCGAGTTTGGCGCAGTCTCAATGACCAGCAACTCTCACTTGCAAGCTACAGGTTGTACCGTCTACTCAAATTCCAACAGTTCCAGCAGCGTCTATCTGGGCGACGTATCTTCAATTGATGCCAAGCTGGTTTGCACTGTTGGCGGCGTAAAAGACAACGGCAGCCTGTCGGCTGGAAAAGTCATCACCGATTGTCCAGTGCTGAACGATCCACTTGCAACACGGCCACGGCTGAAAGTGGGTTTGTGTAATGCGACGAATGCAACCTACAAGACAGGTACAATCAATCTTGCGCCGGGCGTCTATTGCGGAGGGCTTAAAATTTCCGGCGATGCGATTGTGAATCTGCAAGAGGGTGAATACATCATCAAGGATGGCCCGCTCTTGGTTTATGAGAAAGCCAAGTTGAAAGGAAAAAACGTTGGCTTCTTCATGACGGGAAAGTTGGGCCTTTTGCAATTCTTGAATGACGCCACGATAGACGTCAGCGGTCGTGAGACTGGCCCGATGGCTGGCATGTTGGTATTTGATGACCCGCTCGAGAAAGGCATTCTGCGCATCCATTCAGTAAGCGCCAAATATGCTGTCAATCTGACAGGTACAATCTATTTGCCGAATGGCAATCTGATAGTCGATCCGACAGCCACGGTGGGCGAAAAATCTGCCTACACTGCAATCGTCGCAAAGCGGTTGATTGTGCAAAATGGGCCGACACTGGTGCTGAATACGAACTATAATATGACGCCAGTACCTGTACCCGAAGGCATCAAAGTCGCCGCCGATGTTCTACTGGTGCAGTAAATCGGGCACTGATTTTTCAAATATGTTGCCAGCATCTTTACAAATGAAAAATCCCGCCATCTCTGGCGGGATTTTTTTGCAAATGTGTATGGCCCCTCACGGACGCCAATAGTTGAACCAGTCCGTCACATCCTGGCAATCAAAATTGCCGCGCATGTCAATCAATGGCGAATGTTTCTTGGCCAATGACCTTAGCGTTTGTGCATCAAACTGTTGACGGAAAACGGAATGGGCAAGCGTGAACACGATGGCGTCATAGGGGCCTTCCTGCTCAGGCTCTTCAATGATTGTTGCGCCACGTCCGCCTTCAAAATGGTCATCATGGGCGACTGGGTCAAAGTTGAATACGTCAGCGCCGCGCATCCACAACGCATCCATCAGCGGATAGGCCTTGGAGTTTCGTGTGTCAGGGCAATCTTCCTTGAAGCTGCGTCCCAGAACCAGAACTTTTTTGCCGTGCAATCCCCTCCGCGATGGTGGCATGAGGTGTTCAACTTTTTCCACCATGAAGTGCGCCGTCTGCTCGTTCACGGCGCGGGCCGCAGCAACCAGTTCCATGGACAAGCCATGGCGGCGTCCGGCATCCACCAGGAAGTAAGGGTCAACTGCGATGCAGTGACCACCGACCAGACCTGGACGATAGTGATGAAAATTCCATTTGGAGGATGCAGCGGCAATCACGTCGGACGACCGGATGCCCATCTTGTCAAACAGCATCATCATCTGGTTCATGAGTGCAATGTTGACGTCGCGCTGCGTGTTTTCCAGAATCTTGGCAGCCTCCGCCACTTTGATTGAAGCAGCTGGAAACAGTCCGGCATTGATGACGCGTGCATAAAGGACTTCAAGAAATGAAGTTACTTCTGGCGTGGAGCCCGCAACAATTTTCTTGATATCAGCCAATTTGCGGGCAGGGTCCGCAGGATTGATGCGCTCTGGAGAATAGCCCAGATAGAAATCGATACCCTCTTTCATGCCTGAATGGGCCTCAATCACAGGCAAACAACGGTCTTCGGTCGTGCCGGGATCTACAGTGCTTTCAAAGACAACGACAGAGCCGCGCTTCATAAACGCTGCAATAGACTTCGATGCTGCAATCAACGGGCCGTAGTCAGGCTTGTTGTGGCTGTCCACAGGCGTTGGCACGCAGACGATAATGACTTCTGCAGCACTCAAGGCCGCAGGTTTGGTGGTGAATTCCACGTTGCAGTCACGCAAATCCTCAGGATTTGCCTCGCCCGTCAGGTCAATGCCATTGCGGAGCTCCGCAATCTTGCCTTCTGAAATGTCAAAGCCGATGGCGCGAGATGCCTTGGAAAAACCAAGTGTCAGCGGCAAGCCGACGTAGCCCAAACCGATGACGGCGACGCGGGCTGTAGCTGCATCGGGCAGCCTCACAGGTTCGCTTGTCACCAATTTTACCGGCGATGAATGTTGTAAACTGTTTGAAATTGTGGCGTTCGATAACACGATCTTGTTTCCCCCGGGGCTTTGTCGTTTCAACCGCAATCAACACTGGCGGGTGCAAAGATGTATTTAAGAAACGCGGTAAACGAGCAGAAAGGTTAATGCCGAATGAGTGAAAAACGGTCACATAACTTTAATTTGGGACAATTAACGGCACAGCAATCATTCCACTCTAGAGATTAGAAGGTTGCGGCGGGTTGTGCCGAAGTGAGTTGTGTGTTGGGGGCGTGTTTTGCTGTCGCTGGTTGCCTTGGAGTGGCTTTTTGCGATCTTGGTGCTGGTGGTTTTTACAAACCGCTATGTGCTGGGAAGCGCGCTGCGCATTGCTGACAAACGCACCTTGGAAGGCTACGGCCAAGACCCACAAGTATGGCCGACTGTCGCCATAGTTGTGCCTGTCTACAATGAGGGCGCACACATCCTCAAGACAGCAGATTCCTTTCAATTGCTGGACTATCCACGGGAGAAGCTCCGAGTCGTATTCATTGATGACCGCTCGACGGACGACACATTTGAACACCTTCAAACCATCATCCGCACCTATCCGTGGATGACAGTGATCCAGAATGAAAAGAATGTCGGAAAGCGCATTGGCATCAAGAACGCCGTTCTGAAAACCCATACCGACCTCATCATGTCGGTCGATTCCGATGTGATCGTGGACACAGGCGCACTCAGAACGCTTGTGCGTCACATGTATGCCTCCGACGTCGATGCCGTGGGCGGTTGCGTATTTGTGTCCAACGCCAACGAAAACTGGCTGACGCGGATGCAGGCCGTGAAATACTGGATCGGCTACCAATTCCTGAAAAACGTTGAAAATGCCTTCAGTCACATCATGTGTCTTTCAGGTTGCCTGACGCTTTATAAGCGTTCAGCGCTTCTGGCCGTGGATCATGACGTTGAAAACCGCACATTTTTGGGCGACGATGTGAAATACGGTGAAGACCGTTTTCTCACGCGAAAGCTGGTGGAACGGGGATATAGAACGCGACTGTGTTTTCAGGCTCAATGTTACACCAAGGCACCCGCCACATTCACAGGTTACATCAGCCAGCAACTCCGCTGGCGCCGCTCGAATCTGATTGACTTCATAACGGCCATCCCAAACCTTGGCCGTTTTCATCCATTTGTATTGGTCCACTATTCTTCAATGGCTTTGCTGTTGTTGTTCTATCCGCTGACGCTGGCCTCGCAGGTCGCGCGTCTGGGCTTTGTCATTCCCATGATTGAGCATGCGCTTCTGGTCTCGGTTTTCGCCTTGGCTTATGAATTCAACAAGCACAAACTCCCTGCCATGGCCCGCACCAACGGCATTTGGTTCCTGTCCATGGCCATCGTTTTCCCCGTCATGTACATCACCATGACGCCACTGGCCTTGGCCACACTTGGCACCACATCGTGGGAAACCCGTGCTGCGGCAAAGCCAAAGAAACTAAAAGTGGCATGAACCACATTCTGCCATTCAAGGGACCGAACCCACGCTCAAAAACAGTGCCGCGGGTGCTTTATGTGGGTCCGGCGGCGGATGAATTGTGCAATATCTTTGTCAATCACATCGGTCGCGTTGAGATTGCCTATGAGCAAGAAGTGCAAGCCGCATTTGCACAATTGCGCAGAAGTGCCTTCGATATTGTCATCATCGATCAGCGTGACGAGAACCTGCCAACACGGCTGATGCTGCCAGTGCTTCAGTCCCTTGGCTATCCGGTAAAGCCCGTGGTGATCAGCGCCTTCAGCGATGTAGGTCATTATCTGTCTATTCCAGGCGTGGCGCGCGTGCTTGCAGCTCCCGTCAAGGAAGCACAGTTGCTGCGCATTCTTGGTCTTGAGCGTCGTTTGAAGGAAGATATTGAAAAGCCGCTGCAAGCACCGCCAGCCAAAGAGACATCCAAACAAAATTCCGTGAGCCCAACCCAGTTCATCTCCAATAAATTCATGAACCTGGTGTCAACGCTCTATAAGCGTGCGGCCTTTGTCATGCTGTTTTCACTGTTTGTGGCTTTCGCATTTTATGGCGTATTGATCGCATTCTTCCTTTTGTCATCAGGGTGGGGCGCACCTTTGACGCTCACCCGCGGCCATGAACTTGTCAACAAGGTTGAACGCGAAATTACCGAAGTCAAAGTCGCATTGAATTTGACAGAGCAACGATTGTCAGATGAAGCGCTGGGACGTGTCTCAGCCGAAAAAGATCTGCTTGAAGCCGAAGCGCTGGTCAAATACGCGGCTGGCACGGTAAAAAAAGAACTGCAGGCGCGAGGCCGTCAAAGCAAAATTCTGGCCCAAAATATCAAACGGCTGCAAAATGTGCGTGGCCAGCTGGAGAAGCAAGTCAACGGCAAAGGCCCCGCCGCCGATTTGAAGCGTCTCTATCAAAAACGACTGATCAACAATACCAGCTACAGCGCAGGCACACTGAGTCTGATTGAAGCCAGCCAACGCCTCGCCGCTATCGATGGTGAAATTGATCAAGCCGACATTCAGATCACTGAACTGTCGTCCAGCCGTGAAATGCTGGAGTCTCTCGCCATTGCCTTGAAAGACGGCATCGGTCTCTCTGGCATCAGCGCCACTTCAAGTGATCTGCTGTTGCTGACAAAACAAGCCTCCGACGCTTTGGCAGCCCGAGGCCTCGCAAAATCGCAACTTGTCAGCACGGGCGAAAGCAAGGTCGCGCTGCTCAAAAGCCAGCAGGTACTCACCAGTCAATTGGCGCAGCTGGAAGGTTCAGCTATTGCACGCGCCCTGCAAAAGCGCATCGACGTGGTCTTCGTGCCCTATGGCAACGAGCCTCAATTTGCGGAAGGCAGACCGCTTTATTCCTGCCGCTTCACCATCTTGTGGTGCAGCAAAGCCGGGGAAGTCGGACAGGCTTTGCCCGGTGAAATCAGTTCCGTTCATCCCTTTTTCGGCAAACCCATTCGCGGCAGTTTTGTGGAGGTGAAACTCACCGCACCAGACGCCGCAATGCGCGAGATCATTCATGGCAATAGCAAACC
>JANMEM010000276.1:0-7481 GCA_031376985.1 Hyphomicrobiales bacterium | reverse complement strand
GGGTTTGCACGAAAAACTCAATCTCGCGAATGCCGCCGCGACCGAGTTTCAGGTTATGGCCTTCCACGGCAATTTCGCCGTGGCCTTTCACGGCGTGGATTTGGCGGATGAGGGACTGAATATCGGTGATGGCAGCAAAATCGAGATACTTCCGCCAGATATAGGGTTGCAAGGTTTTAAGGAATTCTTCCCCCAGTGCAATATCGCCCGCAATCGCACGAGCCTTGATATAGGCCGCACGTTCCCAGTTCTGGCCAAGGCTGAGGTAATATTGTTCGGCAGACTGTATCGAAATGGCAATTTGCGTGGCGCGCGGGTCCGGGCGCAGGCGTAGGTCGGTGCGGAAAACATAACCGTCGGCTGTCTGCTCTTGCAGCAGGGCCACAAGTTTTTGCGTCAAACGGACGAAGAATTTTGCAACTTCGGCACCGGGCGGCAAACGGGGCGCTTCAGCGTCATAGAGCACGATGAGATCGACATCGCTGGAATAATTCAGCTCAAACGCCCCATGCTTTCCCATGGCGAGAATGACGTAGCCGCAGTCACCGCTAGTGGTCAGAAGAAATTTCCCAGAGGCCGCTGAATCCCGCAGCAGTGCATTCAACGCAGCGTTAATGGCAGCATCAGCAAAACGGGTGATGGCGTTTGTGACTTCATCGAGTGACCAGATATTGCCGAGATCACAGAGGCCGCAGAACAATGCGAAACGGGATTTGAGAACACGCAATGCAGCACCGACTTCCGCAAGTGGAAAGGTTTCAGCGGCTTGTGTTGCTCGCAATATGTTTTCGAAAGCCTCTTCCGGTGCATTTTCAAAGACTGACTTTGCGAAGTCAGAGTGATCAAGCAAAAGTTGCATGAGATAAGCAGAACCAGAAACCACGCCGTCGATGAATGACTTGTGGTTGTCAAACGTCGTTGCAGCATCGGGTGGTACAGCCTCCCAAAAGAGTTTTAATGCAACAACGTCACGTCCTTGGGGAAAGGGTTGGCAGAGACGGTGGGAAAACGTTTTAAGCATTCAGAATACAGTTCCCTCATCCTTACAACCCTACTTCGCTTCCTCACAAACCGGAAGGGTGAGTATGGCTTTTAATCCGGGTGCTGCATCTCCCAGTTCCAGATTGCCGCTATGCAGCTTCATCACACTGGCCACGAGGCTGAGGCCCAGACCGTTGCCGGGCTTCGAGCGGCTTTCATCCAAACGGACAAAACGCTCCAACACGCGTTCACGATTTTCAGGGGTCACGCCTACGCCCGCGTCAGCAATGGCAATAATGGCTTTGCCGGCTTCAACCTGTGCGGTGATTGCGATGTGAACTGCGTCGCCGCCAGATGATGCGCCATATTTCATGGCGTTGTCGATGACGTTGCTGAAAGCCTGCGACAGCAACTGCCTGTCACCCAACACCTGCATTGACGGAATATCCACCAGGTTCAAGCTGCCACCTGCATCCTCTACCAAGGGCTCATAAAGCTCGGCCACGTCCCGCAAGATATCCGCCACGTCCAGGGCTTGCATCGCCTCGCGGGCCTGACCGGCTTCAGCACGAGCAATGGAAAGCAACGCATTGAAGGTTTGCAACAGCTTGTCACTTTCGGCAATTGTCTGCTGCAAGGCCGCACGATGTTCCTTGGGGGAACTGGTACGCAGTGCGGCTTCGGCCCGCGCGCGCAGCCGCGTCAGAGGGGTTCTCAAATCATGGGCAACGTTGCTCGAGACTTCTTTCATGCCCGCCATCAAACGCTCAATCTGGGCCAGCATCTCATTCAGCGAACCGGAAAGCCTGTCCAGTTCATCGCCGGATCCTGCAACGGGCATGCGGTGAGACAGGTCGCCCGCCATGATGGTGCGGCTGGTTTCCGTGATGGCGTCAACACGCCTCAGAAAATTCCGCGAGGTCAGATAGCCGCCACCAAGCCCCAGCACCAAGGCCAACCCCAAACCCCAATAAAGCGCGTTTTGAATGACGTTGCGGAAGGCGTGCAATTCCTCAACGTCCCGCCCCACCAGCAATTCATAGCCGCCCGAAAGCTCAATATGAAATGCATGGGCCATGTGCTGAACCTGTGCCGCACCCTTGCCTTTGACGATCGGGAAATCCACCCAGATACCGTCTTTTGGTTCAGGTGATGGCATGGCCAGCAGATTGCCTGTGAGGCGTTCGTTTTCAGCGTTGACCAAAAGATAGAGCGTGCCTGACTCATCGGCCATGCGTCGGTTGATGACGTCAACCACGCCATTCAAACCCCGCAAGCGATATTGGTCACCAAGACCCTGAATTTCAGAACGGATGGTTTCTTCGGTTTGCCGTTCCAGCAGGCCGACTGTGTTCCAGAACACATAACCCAACAGGGCCCCCGCCGAGAGCAGGAACACCAAAAGATAAATAGCAGCAAGTCGAAACGTGGAGGTGCGGAATATTTTGGCGTTAACGGTCACGGATCATATATCCGGCACCGCGCACCGTTTGTAAAATGGGTTCGTCAAAGCCTTTGTCAATTTTCGAGCGCAGCCGCGAGACATGCACATCAATGACATTGGTTTGTGGGTCGAAGTGATAGTCCCAGACGTTTTCGAGCAACATGGTGCGGGTAACAATATGGCCCGCGTGGCGCATGAGATATTCGAGCAATTTGAATTCACGGGGTTGCAGGGGAATGTCTTTTCCCGCCCGGGTCACGTCGCGGGTGAGCAGATCAAGTTCAAGGTCGCAAGCCTTGAGCTTGGTTTCCAAAGCAGTGCCGGAATTGCGGCGAGACAGTCCTTCAACGCGGGCCAGCAATTCCGAAAATGAATAGGGCTTTGCCAGATAGTCATCACCGCCCGCACGCAGCCCGCGCACGCGTTCATCAACGTCAGACAAAGCGCTTAGGATAAGCACAGGTGTAGTCAAACCATCGGCGCGCAAACTGCGGATAACGCTGAGGCCATCGAGTTTTGGCAACATGCGATCGACGATCAAAACATCATGCACAGCTTCACGGGCGAGAGCCAAACCTTCCTCGCCATCGGCAGCGTGATCGACCAGATGGCCGCTTTCTTTCAGGCCGCGCACAAGCCATGTGGCAGCATCGCGGTCATCTTCGATCACAAGCACACGCATGGAGATTTTTGTTCGTCCTTTGATTTCAGAGCTTTCTGAGATTACCCGAAAGTCATCTGAAATGGAAAGGGGCGGCGCAGAGACAGTTTCAGTTTGGGGAACGTCGGGGGATTCTGTCTCTGCGCCTGTTGGGCGCATTGCTGAGCGGGGAAGCGTCATGTGCCCAATTCTTTCATCTTACGTGGTAGTGCGGCTTTGGATTTTCAACCTTGATCACGAGGAAGTGTGATGTAGGACTGGTTGTCGCCAGACTTGACGAGCAGCAACACTTTCTTGCCCTTCACGTCTTTCATCGCCTTTTCAATGTCACTTGCCGATGCAATGTCTTTTCCGGAAATCTCCAGAATGACATCACCAGTCTTGAGGCCGCGCTGGGCTGCTTCCGACTTTGGATCAAGCTCGGTAATTTGAACGCCGGGGCCATCCTTTGCAGGTGCCACGGTGATGCCAAGGTCGGACAGGTCGAAACCCGACTTTTCCTTTGCAGAGCCCATCACTTTGGCCATTTCGCCGGGCATGGTTCCGATTTCGACGTCGATGGTCTGGCGCTTGCCATCACGTACAATTTCGAAGGCAACGGATTTTCCGGGCTTCAAAACGGCAACGGTGCGTGACAGGTCCTTGGCATCTTCAATCGTTTCACCATTGGCTTTCACAATGGTATCGCCCTGCTTCAAACCTGCTTTGGCCGCTGGTGACTTTTCCGAAAGTGCCGAAATAATCGCACCTTCAGCTTTGTCGAGACCAAGGCTCTCCGCAATGTCCGGCGTTACGGGTTGGATTTGTACACCGAGATAGCCGCGTGTTACCGACCCATTGGTCTTCAGGTCTTCGATGACGCTCTTGACCACGGTTGCCGGAATCGCAAAGCCAATGCCCACGGAGCCACCTGACGGCGAGAAGATTGCCGTATTCACGCCAATCACTTCACCTTCAAGATTGAAGGCAGGCCCACCGGAATTGCCTTTGTTGATAGACGCATCAATCTGCAAATAATCATCATAGGGGCCAGAGCCTATATCACGGCCACGGGCCGAGATAATGCCAGCGGTCACGCTACCACCAAGGCCAAAGGGATTGCCAACGGCCATCACCCAATCGCCAACCTTGGCTTCACTTGTGGTCAAAGGCACAAAGTCAAACTTTGTATCCGACTCGATCTTCAGCAATGCAAGGTCAGTCTTGGGGTCCGTTCCGATGACTTTCGCATCATATTCCTTGCCGCCCTGAAACGTAACTTTCACGGTAGAGGCGTCTTTCACCACATGGTTGTTGGTGACAACATAGCCATCATCACTGACCACAAAACCAGAGCCTACAGCCGTGCCGCCGCGCTGTTCACCGCGGGGGGACTGGAAACGATCACGGAACTGTGGAAACTGCTCGAAGAATTCTTTTAGCTGGGGTGGCACATCTTCAGGATTTTCCGCACTGTCTGCGGCTGCTGGCTGATACTTCACTTCAACACTAACGACAGATGGCATGACGTGTTCAACCAGTGGGGCAAAGCCCTTGGTGGGGTCAATGGCGGCAATAACGCCTTGGGCAAAGGCCGATGGTGCGGTGCTCAGGGCCAAGGAACCTGTGAGCAAGGTCGAAGCCAAAAGGCTGACGGCGAAAACGGACAAAACTGATTTGGCGGTGGTTTTTGCAGGGGTGGACATCTGTAGGCTCCAAGTTGGATTACGATGACCAAAACATAGGTGCGGCGCTGTTACATCAACATGGCCGCTGCATGAATTCTTTGTAAGGCTTGTGTCGTATCGGTGGCGGAAAACCCTATTTCCGCAGAATTGCCGCAACTTCGGCCTTTTCCTCGGCGGAGAGATCGTCCGGCGCAAGCGTTGGCTTGGGGCGGAACGCGAAAATGAGACCCAAAGCCAGTAGCACAAACGGTGTCGCCCAGAGAATCAGCGTGCCGGATTTCAACCGGGGTTTCAGCAACACGAACTCGCCGTAACGCGCCACAATGTAGTCCACCACGTCAGCGTCGGAACGGTTCTGCTGCAACTGTTCACGGATCAAAATGCGGAGGTCTTTGGCAACAGGCGCATCCGAGTCGTCGATAGACTGGTTCTGGCAGACCAAACAACGGAGGCCAGCGGAGATGGAACGGGCGCGGGCTTCAAGCGCTGGGTCTTTGAGGATTTCATCGGGGGTAACGGCGGAGGCGGGGAGGGAGAGAAGGGTGAGGAGGAGGAGTGTGCGGATACACCCCCTCCCCGCTTCGCGGTACTCCCCCAGCTTCGCTGAGGGAGAAAATAATTCTTTCTCCCTCGACGAAGTCGGGGGAGTACGCCGAAGGCGGGAGGGGGTGTTTGACGACACGCTCACTCGCCCGCCTGCACTTGAACTTTCAACGCCTTTGTCGGCACACCAATACGCAATCGGCGGTCACTCAGCGACATGAACCCGCCCACAAACATGATCGCTGCACCCAGCCATATCCATGTGGCCATGGGGTTATATGATGCCCGCACATTGCGCGCACCGCCGCCTGCCTCATCGCCAAGCACCACATAGAGATCGCCAAACAATCCCTGCACCAGACCGACTTCGGTTGTGGGCTGGTTCGAGGGTTTGAAGACACGCTTTTCTGATACAATGTTGGCCACTTCGCTATCACCGATGGCGACCTTGAAGCGACCCTTGATGCCGTCGAAATTTGCACCCTTCAACGCCTCATCACCCACATAGGTCACGGTGTAGCTGGCGACATTGACCTTGTCGCCGGGATTCATGGTGAGGATATGTTCCTCTTTCCATACTGTGAGAATGACCACACCGATAACGACAATACCAATACCTGCATGAGCCATCGCAGAACCATAGGCATTGCTTGGCAGGCCCTTGAACCTCGCCCATGCAGTCGAAAGCGGCACTTTGCCGATGTTGATGCGCTGGGCGATGTCCTTGAAACTTCCGAAGACGGCCCAGGCACCAATGGCAACTGCCACGGGAGCAAGCCAGGGTCCGCGCTGGGTCGCAACGAGAACGGCCAAGGCCACAAAAAGTGCCAACACCAAAGGAACTAAAATCTTTTTCGAAACCGCGCCGGCATTGGCGCGTTTCCATGTGAGCAGCGGGCCAATTGGCATAACCAGAAGCAAGGGCAAAATGATGGGTCCGAAGGTCAGGTTAAAATAGGGTGGGCCAACAGAAATCTTGTCTCCGGTGATCGACTCCAGGGCCAGCGGATAAAGTGTGCCGATGAACACGGCGGCGCAGGCCGTGCACAACAACAGATTGTTCAATACCAATCCGCCTTCGCGACTGACAGGGGCAAACAATCCACCAGCCTTCAACGACGGCGCGCGCAGCGCGAACAACGTCAGGCTGCCGCCTATGAAAACACCAAGGATCATCAGAATGTAGAGTCCGCGTTCGGGGTCAACAGCGAAGGCATGGACAGACGTCAAAACGCCGGAGCGCACGAGGAAAGTGCCGACAAGTGAGAGTGAGAATGCGAGGATGGACAGCAATATGGTCCAGATTTTTAGGGCACCACGCTTTTCCACCACGATGGCGGAATGCAGCAGCGCCGTCGAAATCAGCCACGGCATGAAGCTGGCGTTTTCAACCGGATCCCAGAACCAGAAGCCGCCCCACCCCAATTCATAATAGGCCCACCAGGAACCCATGGCGATGCCGATGGTGAGCATGGACCAGCTGAGCAAGGTCCACGGCCTGACCCACCTCGCCCAAGCCGCGTCAACCTTGCCTTCCAGCAAAGCAGCAACGGCGAAGGAGAATGAAATCGAAAGACCAACGTAACCCGCATACAAAAACGGCGGATGAAAAGCCAAGGCAGGGTCTTGCAAAATGGGGTTCAAGCCATTGCCTTCAATAGGTGGATTGGCAAGGCGCAGGAACGGGTTTGACGCCAGCAACACGAACAACAGAAATGCCACGCTTATGGATCCCTGCACCGCGAGCACGCGGGCGCGAAGGGAAGCAGGCAAATGCGTGCCGAACACCGCCACGGCTGCACCAAACAGCGACAGGATCAACACCCACAACAGCATCGACCCCTCATGGTTGCCCCAGACGCCGGAGATTTTATAAATCAGGGGTTTGGCGGAATGGGAGTTTTCCACCACATTCACAACCGAGAAATCGCTGACGAGATAGGCATTTGTCAGTGCGAGGAATGCGAGGGCGATCAAGGCAAATTGCATCACAGCTGCCAAGCGGCCCTGTTGCATCAAAGTGGCGTTTCCGGCCCAAGCCCCATAAAGCGGCACCAGCATTTGCCAGCCCGCCACCACGAGTGCGAGAACGAGAGCGAAGTGACCAAGTTCAACCGTCATGACACAAGCTCCGTCAAAGAAGTCCCCCATCGCCCTTCGGGCACTTCCCCAACAAGTTGGGGAA
>JANMEM010000263.1:0-22327 GCA_031376985.1 Hyphomicrobiales bacterium | reverse complement strand
GCATAACCCTTAACATTACTGGCGGCGGGTGTGTACTCGTAAGCGACTGACAGATACACCGGATTGCCGCTCGACGTGCCATTGCTGACGACTGCGCCATCTCCACTCGTTGACGACAATGGCTGTTTCAGAATGACAAGTCCTTGCGTGTAGTCAAAGTCGTAGTCGACGCCATATTTCAATTGCCGATGTGAGATCACCGTATTCGTTGTGACATCACGTGTCTCAACTGACACTGTTTCAGAACCAATCGTGATGTCCTGCTGCTTCAAGAAATAGGCAGAACCTCCAGTGCCGCGCAAAAGGTCTCTTTGCGGCAAAGTACCCGGCAACGATGCATAGGCTGACGCGTGGGTGCGGCGTTCGTTGTTGGGTGCCTGTTCTTGTGAGTTGTATACGGCGCTTGCACCATAGAGGGCGCGCTCGTTGCGCATGAAATGCGTACCCGTGATTTTGGTCTTGAAATTTCCCCACATGACATGGCTATCGCCACGCTCAAGACGCACGTAGAACTTGCCACGGGTCGGTGCATCCTCAACGCTTATAGAGTCATCGCCGTAGACCGGGTAATATTTGTCAGGGTCAACGCGCTTCAAGAACTGTTGTGGGTCCTTGCCGTCAAGGCCCTTTAGCATGCTTTTGAAATCATTCTCGCTCGTGTCTGCAGCGGCAGTCAGCAGTGTTTGCCCTTTGATCTTGCCTTTGAGATAGAAGGCCAGACGGCCCTTCGTATATATGTTGTCAAACTCGCCGGGCCTTGCGGCTTTCACTGCTGATGAACCAAAGCGGTGGCCAAGAGTGAGATCAGCCAAAGCCACATAGAACCATTCTGTCGAAGGTATGCTGATATCTCGGTTGAACTCCAAACCTTTCTTGCGCTTGTCGAGAATCTTGACTGACACATTGTGCTGGCCGGGTGGAAGTATGCGCTGTGTAACAAATTTGCCTTCGGGATCAACAGGCACAGGTTGTCCCATGACGAGAACGCTGTCCTGCCCAGGCACTGAAGCGCCAAATACAGTGACGGCTCCGCCGAATACAGGAATGTTGCGGAAAGCGGTCGCATCTTCAGCATAACCCGGAGCCACGGCAGCATTCCAAGGCTCATGTTGCTCAAAACCTTTGACCGTGCGCCGCAACGCCAGGGGGCGGGTTTCATCAAAGCGACCTTTTTCATCATAGACGCGCAGAACATAGACCATCTCAATTGGTCCATTGACGGGCATTGTCCATGTTGCCGTGCCGTTACCCAGCAATGGCAGGGAGACCAGGGGCCTACCCTTGTTTGCAGTGCCCTCTTCGAACACACGAACTTCACCGCGCGCCACCCAATCTGGATAGTTGAGTGAGGCGAGGAATTGGACCTCCTCACCTGCACGATAGCTTTGGCGAATGGGTGCAGTCGAAATATTGAGGATCGGTTTTACGTCCAATCCATCGAACTTCACCTGGATATCAACCGCATCAAGACGCTTGTCGACTTGCCTTTGGCGATCTGCAAGTTTTTTTGAGCCCGCCACCACTTCGCCATCAATGCTGATTGAATATCCGCCATCATTCGCGTCTTCAGGTGTTTGCACTTCCGTATTGGCACCGAGGTCTTCTTGCACTGTCGCCGCGTTATCCAGTTTCTTTCCGCGCGTCTGGATTTTGCAATAATCGCCTTTGCAATATTCTTCTGCGGCGTCTGCAACCGTCCACATGGTGGCAAGCACCATTGCAGACACTGCGGTAAAAAGTCCTGCGCGCAGCGTGAAGCGCCCTGCCCAATTGATTTTCACAGAGCGCCTCATTTTACACCTACGATTTGTGCTTCTACCGGAAGTTCATAACGTCCGAGCCGCTTGTGCCAAGTCTTGTTGATCAGTGATTTGACGGCTGCGAGACGTTTTTGAGCTGCTTCGTGGCCATCGCCACCTTGATAATAGGTAAGGCGCAGGACTGATGGAGCCTGATCCAGAATGACCACAAGCTTACCAACAATCGCCTGAAGCTTTCTTGGCATCACACCATCTGAACCGTTAAACAGTTCGTCGTTGAGATCAAACCGGATGACACGGGAAATAGAAGCACCGAAGTTGAGTTTGGTCAGCTTGCCCGCTGTCAAACGCACCGTTTTCGGGTTTTCTGTTGTAACACGGTAGCCTGTTGGCAAGGTACGCGTGTCGAGCTTCAGAATGAAGTTTGAACCAATTTCCTGATCAGGCAAATCCGCACAGCCGACATGATATCTTCCATTGGAATCGGTGGTGATCAACTGACCCTTGACAGTCGCGAGACGAACGCCCGGCAAACCCGGCTCGTCCTTGTCTTGATAACCATCGCGGTTTTTGTCTTCAAACACCTTGCCAATGATGTCGCTGCAATCAAATGTATGTTCGGGCAGCAATTCTATAGATGCCTTGGCATTTCCTATCACATCACCAGTTGCGGGATTGACCAGCTGGGTTCGATTGACAAGATTGCCCGGCAGAGCGGAAGCATTGACGACAACCTTCAGAACGAGCTTGATCTTCTGGGCTGCGTTAGGTGTCAGCCCGATGAAAGTCAGCGTATTGCCGGCAACGGCTGGTACAACTGCTGCGCCATTCGACGTCGCTGAGCCATCAATAAAGGTCAGTCCGTTTGGCAGGGTGTCAGTAATCGTGGACGGGTTAAAAGCAACACCATCGGCAGAAATTGTGTAGATGATTGTCTCGCCACGTTTTGCAGTTGAAACATTTGCGACCTTCGAAAAGGTTCCGGGCAATGGATCGATGGCAATGTGATTGTTGACGAGATCGGGATCGCCGTTGCCGATCACAAAAGCGGTGAAATATACTCCGCCCGTACCAACAGGAGGAGGATTGGGTGACGCTGACACATCACAGCTGCCACCTGGAACCGCATCAATTGGGCAAGTTCCGACAGACACACTTCCGGCTTGTGGCGGAATGACCGCGGAGAACCCGGACGCATAGCCGGACGGATTGACAATCCGGATGAGATAGGTGGTTGCACCCAGTGGACACTGGGCTGCTCCGCCGGGCACGATGTCAAAGCGATAAGATCCCGTTGCATTGGTCACCTGATTCTGTTGACCGGGCAGAAGACAGGCCGCAGGCAACAGATTTCCTGCAGCGTCAGTCAGTGCCGCTGTAACGCCCGAAACCGGAACGTGAGTGACTGAGTCATAGATGACGCCAGCGGGATCAATTGGCTGGTTTTGGTTTACGACCGTTGTACCAGCGCCAATCGTCAAATTGGTGATTGTGCCCAGTACACCGCCTGCTGGGGTTTTGAAGACGAGAGTGTAGCCAGGGCCTGGGCTGGCGAATATGTTATAAGAGCCATCTGGCGCTGTGGTGTCTGTGCCAACAGTGTTACCTGAATTGTTGACGAGTTCGACGATATAGCCAGCACCAGCGGGTGGGTCGCTTGCATCAAGTGTGCCGTTGCCGTTCTGATCGAGGAACACTGTGCCAGACACAGCGGCACCAATCACCTTCACCTCTGCAACAGCGGATGCACAGTTCAGCGGATTGGTGAGTTCGCAAATCTTGTACGTGAAGGAATAGGTGCCCGGTGGTGTGCCAGGCTTGACGCCCACAACACCGGTTGCTGGGTTAAAGGTCAGGACTGTCGGCACCGGTGTTGCTGGGTCCACTGCAAGCGAAACGACAGCGGTGGTTCCAGGCGCTGAGCCCAGCAAATCGTTGCCAAGCACATTGTAAATACTTGGATTGCCTGCAAGCCCGTCAATACCGGAGGCGCTGTCATTCACTGCGATAATAGGTTTTGTGAGCAATGGCGTTAGGGTTGGATCGTCTTGGCCTGCCCCTGATGCAAAACTTCCAGGGGTTGGACCATCGGATGGATTGGTACTGTCGGACACATCCTGAACCGCAGGCCCGGTGGGCGGGGTGCCGGAGACAGTTGCAGTATTGGACACCTGACCTGACTGAATTTGAACAAGCGTCAAGGTCAGGGTCGCAGAGCAAGTGGTTGTCGCGTTGGGCAAGAGTGAATTGGCGAGGCAGGTCACAGGGTTGGCAATCGCATCACCGACTGCGATGGCTGTCAGATTAACGTTGCCGATGTTTTTAATGATGAAACTGTATGTGATGGTTTCATTGACCTGGGCATAGGTATCGGCATTCTCATCATTGAAGAGTGACGTCTTGGTAAAGCCTATCGATGGTTTGGGTGCCAATGGTGTTGACGTGGAATCGTCTTTGCCGGGCCCTGCACCAGGCGTTGCTTCATCTGAGAGATCAGTGACGGCCTGGCCTGTTGGTGGCGTGCCAGAAGCTGTGGCCTGATTGTCAATTTTTCCTGAATTCATGTTGGCAAGGGTAATGGTGTAGGGCGTCGAACTTGCGCAGCTTGTTGAAGCACCAGGACTCAATGAGGTCTGAGCACAGACAATGCCCGAGATAAGGGGGTCGGTTACGGTCACGGAATTCAGTGTGACGTTGCCTGTATTGGTGACTGCAAAAGCATAGGAAATGGTATCACCTGCATCGGTAATAGTTGTGCTGACGCCCAAGGCCGTGGTTGGCGCGGCGGCGGTTTTTACCAGAGCGATTGATGGCGATGATGCGAGTGGTGTGGATGTCGGGTCATCATTGCCGCTTCCTGCGTCAGGCGTTGTCTCGTCCGAAAGATCCGTAACGGCTGGTCCAGTGGGTGGGGTGCCCGAAGCTGTCGCCTGGTTGTCGACTTTACCAAGGTTCAAATCAGAAAGTGAGATGGTGTAAGGCGTCGGGCTTGTGCAGCTTGTAACGGCACCTGGAACCAGCGTCGTAGATGCGCAAACGATGCCAGGAATTTTCGCGTCAGTTACTGACACTGCGTTTAGGGTCACATTGCCCGTGTTGGAGATAGCGAATGTGTAGGCAATTGTGTCGCCTGCGTCTGTGATGGATGAATTTGCGCCAAGTGCCAGTGTTGGTGTGCCTGCTGTTTTCACAACTGCAATTGATGGTGAGGCAGCAAGTGGCGTTGACGTTGGATCGTCCTTCCCAGGGCCAACACCTGGAGTTGCTTCATCGGACTGATCGGTAACTGCGGCACCTGTTGGCGGTATGCCAGATGCTGTGGCCTGATTGTCGATCTTGCCAGCATTCAGGTCAGCAAGAGTGATCACATAATCCGGTGCTGAACAGTTGGTTGCAATACCCGGGGCCAAGGACGTGGTCACGCACGTGATCGTGCCGAGCATGGGATCGGCAACTGAAACCGGATTCAAAGTGACGTTACCCGTGTTGCTGAGCACGAAGCTGTAGGCAATCGTATCGCCAGCATCAGTGATGGTTGCACTGGTCCCAAGCGCAATGGTTGGCGTTCCAGCCGTCTTCACCACGGCAATGGAGGGTGAAGGGGCAAGCGGTGTTGAAGTTGGATCATCTTTCCCAGTGCCTGCGCCCGGTGTTGCTTCATCCGAGAGATCGGTCACATCAGCACCTGTTGGTGGTGTGCCAGATGCTGCGGCCTGGTTGTCAATTCTGCCAGAATTCATATCGGCGAGGGTGATGGTGTAAGGTGCGGGGCCCGCGCAATTCATAGAGACGCCCGGTGCAAGCGAAGTAGCCGCACACACAATACCCGGAATGATCGGGTCGGTCACTGATACAGGGTCGAGCGTCACATTGCCTGTGTTGGTGACGTTGAACGCATAGACAATCGTGTCATCGGCGTCGGTCACGGTTGTACTTGCACCCAATGCAGTTGTTGGTATTCCGGCCGTCTTCACGATTGCGATAGATGGTGCTGAAGCGAGTGGTGTTGACGTGGGATCGTCATTGCCAACACCCGCACCCGGGGTGGCTTCATCCGAAAGATCAGTGACGGCTGGGCCTGTCGGTGGCGTGCCGGACGCAGTCGCCTGATTGTCAACTTTTTCAGCATTCATATCAGCAAGCGTGATCGTGTATGGCGTTGGGCTGGTGCAACTGATGGAAGCGCCCGGTGCCAGGCTGGCTGCAGGGCAGACAATGCCCGAGACCTTTGCATCTGTTACAGAGACAGGATTCAGGGTCACATTGCCCGTGTTGGTGACATTGAATGTGTATGAAATGGTGTCGCCGACATCAGTCTGGGTTGTGCCTGCACCCAGTGCTGTGGTTGGGGTGCCTGCGGCTTTGATAACGGAGATGGCTGGCGCAGCAGCAAGGGGTGTGTCGGTAGGGTCGTCGTTGCCAACGCCCACACCTGGTGTTGATTCATCTGACAGATCGGTAACGATTGGCCCGATTGGTGGTGTGCCAGAGACAGTGGCCTGATTGCTGACCTTGCCTGCATTCATGTCGTTAAGGGTGATTACATAGGGTGTGGGATGAGAACAGGTCGTCGAAGCACCTGGGCTCAGCGAGGTGTCAGCGCAGACTATTCCGGAAATCTTCGGATCAGAGACAACCACCGGATTCAAAGTGACGTTGCCTGTATTGTTGACAGTGAATGTATAGACAATCGTGTCGCCCACGTCAGTTACTATCGCGCTCGTTCCTGCAGTTGTTGTTGGCGCGCCAGCAGTTTTCACAATTGCAATGGCAGGCGAAGAACCAAGCGGTGTAATCGTCGGATCATCATTGCCAGCGCCCGCTCCCGGTGTTGCTTCGTCGGAAAGATCAGTGACAGCCGCGCCTGTCGGTGATGTGCCTGTGGCTGTAGCCTGGTTCGAAATCGAACCCGCATTCATGTCTGCCACTGTGATGGTATAGGGTATTGCCGAGCAATTGGTGGACAGGCCTGGTGCAAGGTTGGTTGCAACGCAGCTGAAGCCGTTTAGTTTTGGATCACTGATCGCAATCGGATCAAGCGATACGTTGCCGGTGTTTTTGATAACGAAATCATATGTCACTGTGTCGCCCGCATCAGTGAAAGTTGCACTCGCACCGAGTGAAACAGTTGGTGCGCCTGCTGTTTTCACCAGTGTAATGGATGGGGAAGACACCAGTGGCGTTGACGTTGGATCATCCTTGCCAACGCCTGAGCCCGGCGTTGCTTCATCGGAAAGATCGGTAACGGGTGCGCCCGCTGGCGGTGTACCAGAAACCGTGGCCTGGTTATCAACCTTGCCTGCATTCATGTCCGCCAAGGTAATCGTGTAGGGCGTTGCGCTTGCACAATTGGTTGATGCACCGGGTGCAAGAGATGTGGTGACGCAAACAACACCAGAGACCTTTGTGTCTGCTACCGACACAGAATTGAGCGTCACGTTGCCAGTGTTTGTGACTGCGAAGCTGTAAGCGATCGTGTCACCTGCGTCAGTGATCGTTGCTAGTGCGCCCGAGGCAATCGTCAGGGCACCTGCTGTTTTTACCACAGTGATCGAGGGAGCAGCCGTAAGCGGAGTAATGGTCGGGTCGTCGTTGTTCACCCCTGTGCCTGGCGTGGCTTCATCTGACAAGTCAGTGACATCTGCGCCCGTTGGCGGCTTGCCAAATGCTGTCGCCTGGTTTGCAATCTGCCCGGCATCTATGTCCGCAAGCGTGATGGTATAGGGCGCTGGGCTCGCACAACTGGTGGACATACCCGGTGCCAGCGACGTGGCTGCACACATGATGCCCGACAGTTTTGTATCAGTTACGGACACCGGACTGAGTGTGACGTTGCCTGTGTTGGTGACAATGAATGCGTAGTCAACGGTGTCACCCGCATCGGTGACAGCAACACTTGCACCAAGTGCAACTGTTGGCGCTGCGCCAGTTTTGATCAAAGTGATTGATGGCGCGGCAGCAAGTGGCGTTGACGTGGGATCGTCTTTGCCTGCACCAGCGCCAGCTGTTGCCTCGTCTGACAGGTCTGTGACAGCTACACCTATTGGCGGCTTGCCTGTTGCCGTCGCTTGATTGTCAACTTTGCCCGCGTTCGTGTCGGCGAGCGTAATTGTGTAAGGCGTCAGGCCAGAGCAATTTGTCGAACTGCCAGGTGCAAGCGTGGTGGCAGCACAGATGATGCCTGGCACCATTGGATCAGAAACAGAAACAGGGTCCAGCGTTACATTCCCGGTGTTAGTTGCCATAAACTGATAGGCGATTGTGTCACCTGCATCGACGGCGGTCGCGTCTGCGCCCAAGGCAACAGTTGGCGGTGATCCGGTCTTGACCAAGGCAATGGCAGGAATTGAGGCCAGAGGCGTTGATGTTGGATCATCTTTGCCTGCGCCAGTACCTGGTGTTGATTCATCCGAAAGATCGGAAACGGGTGCCCCTGCCGGAGGCGTGCCTGAAACCGTTGCCTGGTTGTCGACCTTGCCTGCATCCATGTCAGCAAGTGAGATTGTGTAGGGTGTGGGGCTTGCGCAACTCGTTGCAGCGCCAGGTGCAAGTGATGTGGCGGAGCAAACAATGCCCGGTACCTTTGCGTCTGTCACCGAAACAGGATCGAGCGTGATGTTACCAGTATTGGTGACTGCGAAAGTGTAAGCCACAGTGTCGCCAGCGTCAGTGACGCTAGAACTTGCACCAAGTGCTGTAGTGGGCGTGGCAGCTGTCTTGACAACTGCAATGGATGGCACCGCAGCAAGCGGTGTAGAAGTTGGGTCATCTTTGCCAGTACCAGAGCCAGCAGTGGTTTCGTCTGACACGTCCGAGACGTTTGCGCCAGTAGGAGGTTTTCCAGTTGCCGTCGCTTGGTTGTCGATTTTTCCGGCATTCAAGTCAGCAAGCGTGATCACATAGGCTGGTGCGGAACAACTGGTGGCGCTGCCTGGATCAAGCGAGGTTGCAAGGCAAGTGACGGCACCCAACAACGGATCGGAAACTGAAACAGGGGTCAATGTGACGTTGCCCGTGTTGGTGACAACAAAGCTATAGCTGACCGTGTCGTTGGCATCTGTCACTGATACATTGCTACCCAGCGCCGTTGTTGGCGTTGCGGCTGTCTTGACCACTGCAATTGCTGCAACAGAGGCAAGAGGAGAAACGGTCTTGTCGTCATTTCCCGCACCGGGGCCTGGAGTTGCTTCATCGGAAAGATCGCTGACATTCGGGCCAGTTGGCGGTTTGCCATTGGCAGTGGCCTGGTTTTCAACCTTGCCCATGTTCATGTCTGCGAGAGTAATCGCATAATCAGGTGCTGTGCAGTTTGTTGCGAGTCCGGGTGCCAAAGACGTTGCGGCACAGGTGATAGTGGCAAGCAGGGGATCGGACACCGAAACCGGGTTCAGAGTCACGTTGCCCGTGTTGCTGACCACGAAGCTGTACGTGATTGTGTCGTTGACATCCGTGATGGAGGTGTTGGCACCAAGTGATGTTGTGGGTGCAGTCGCGGTCTTGACGATTGCGATTGAGGGCGCGCCAGTGAGCAGAACGTTGGCGCTGTCATCGTCTTGAATGCTTTGCGGGGGACCCGTGGGCGGGTTTGCCCTGACTGTTGCAGTATTGGAGCGGGAGCCTGTGTCAATGTCGGTCTGCGTCAAGGTATAAGTTGCATCGAATGCCAACGCATCAACGCCACCGGGAATCAATGCTAGGATTGGCCCGCCGTTGACCGTGACCAACGGATCGCTGAGTGTCACATTGCTGAGCGTCACGGTGCCTGTATTCTTGACCACAAACGTATAGTTGATGGTGTCGCCCACATCAGCACGGCCATCGCCACCATCATTCAGCGTGCCTGTTTTGGTCAGCTGGATTTTTGGTGTCTGGGTGAGTGGCGTGAGTGTTGGGTCGTCCTTGCCTGTGCCAGAACCTGGTGTGGCTTCATCAGAAAAATCTGTAACCACGGGACCTGTCGGTGGCGTGCCGGAAGCCGTAGCCTGGTTGGTCACGGAGCCAGCATTCATATCAGACAAAGTCAAAGTGTAGGTGCCGGAGCAGTTCGAAACATCACCGGGATCCAAGGTTGTTGGAGCACATGCGACACTTGCCACCTTTGTATCCATCACACTTACACTAGTGAGCGAGACGTTTCCGGTATTGGTGACGGTGAACGCGTAAGCGATGGTATCGCCAGCGTCTGTAGCTGTTGCATCAAGGCCAGCAGCAATCGTTGGCGCGCCTGCTGTCTTGACCACGGCGATGGATGGAGCCGCCGGAAGAGTTGTTGTGGCATTTGCAGTGGTGTCGACTGAATTATTCTGCGGGTCCTTTGATGTCAGCGAAGCTGTGTTGAGAACCTCACCTGCATTCACGTCAGCCTGTGTCAGTGTGTAAATGGCGGAACACGTTGTATCGATGCCACCAACAGCAAGAGAAGGCACCGTGCATGACAAGGTTGCCAAACGTGGATCTGTCACTACAATGTTGCTCAGTGACGTATTGCCTTCGTTCTTGATGGTGAAGTTGTAAGTGATCGTATCGTTCACATCGGCGCGGCCGTCGCCGCCGGGATTGAGCGTACCGGTCTTGACAAGCGATATGGCCGGACTTTGTGTTGCTGGAACGGTCTTGCTGCCGGTGGCGTTTACCGTGGTGTTGAACGGGTCCTTGCCAGTTGCGGAAGCTGTATTTGGAACGCTCCCATCGTCGACGTCTTGTTGTGTGGTCACGTAACTCGTGCTGCAGGTGGTATCGCTGTTTCCGGGAGCCAAAGTTGGAATTGTGCAGGTGAATGACGACACCAAAGGATCAGTTACGACAATGTTGCTCAGTGTTACATTGCCGGTATTTGCAATGGTGAATGTGTAACCAATGCTCTGACCCGGTTCACTGAAAGATGTGAGGGATGGAGACTTGGTCAAGGTCATTTTTGGGTCTGGCGCTGGCATTGCCGTGATCAGCGTATCACCATCTGAAACAGCAGCGCCCAGCGGATTGATGCCAGATGCGTTCGCCGTGTTGCTCAGCGTGCCAGCGTCCACGTTGGATTGCGTGACAGAATAGGTGCCTTGGCAAGACGAGTCTGTGGCGGAAACGTTTAGCGTTGTAACAGTGCACGACAGTGACGGGATCAACGGATCAGTCACGGTGATGTTGCTTAGCGTTTGATTGCCAGTGTTTTTAACTTCGAATGTGTAGGTCAGAATTTGCCCTGCCGCCAACACGGGAAGAGTTGCAACAGACTTCGTCAACAGAAGAGCGGGTGACTGTGCGGCGTTGACCGTTGCTGATTGTGGCGGCGACGTGACCGGCGTTGGCGGAATGCCGACACCGTAAGTGGTCTTGCCGTAAGCGTTGTTTTTGACAAAGCTGGCATCAAGGTCCGCCTGTGTTACGGTGTAGGTCTTGGAGCAGGTCTGAGTGGCTGCTGGATTTGGATTGGGCGGAGAAGAAAGGGCAGGCAAGTTTCCGGTGAAGCACCTGAAAGTGCCGATCTTGTCATCCACAATGTCGATGCCCGCTGTAAGCGTGACGTTGCCGGAGTTTGTGATCACGAAATCATAGCTGATTACGTTGCCTACAGCCGTGAATGAAGAGCCTGTTGCGGGTGTCTTCGTGATTTGCAATGCAGGCTGTGCGTTTGCCGGAATTGTCTCGGATGTTGGTGGCGAAGTTGTTGTGCCATCTGTCGCAGATGCAATGTTGGTCACCGAGCCGATGTCAAGATCATCTTGAGTTACGGTGTAAATTGCATTGCATGTGTAAGTGTCAGTTGGAGCCAAGCCAGTTGCTGGCCATACCGGACATGAAATGGACGGAATGAAATTGTCGGTGATCGTGACGGGACTGGTAATAGTTGTGTTGCCCGTGTTGGTCACAACATAGTCATACGTGACGGTATCACCCGGCAGATTGAAGTCGATCGGTGTGCGCGCCTTCTTCAGTAGCGACATCTTTGGCTGCTTGACGGCGGGTATTGTCACGCTGTCATTGGGCGAATTTGTTGCCCCGCTCTGTGCCGAGGCGGTGTTGGTGACGGCACCAGCATCAACGTCGGCCTGCACCACATTATATGTGGCGGAGCAAGCATAGGTCAGAGTGGGTGCAAGACCTGAAACTGGCCAAGGCGCGCAAGAGACCGAGTCCCCTGCGCCATCAACTTTGTCGTCTGCCACTGCGATAGGATCAGTCAGTGTCACGTTGCCTGTGTTTGTAACGAGGTAAGAGTAAGACAGGGTATTTGTCGTGGAGTCATAACTTGATGTTGAAGAGGTCTTGTCGATCGACATTGACGGAACTGAGGTCAGTGGCGTTGACACAGTATCAGCAGCGCTAACGGTGGTGTTTCTCGGATCTTTGCCGTTGGTTGTTGCAGTGTTATCGATAAGACCTGCGTCGATGTCGGCTTGTGTCAGCGTATAGATGCCCACAATCGATGTTGCGTTGGATGCACCCGGCGCCAAGGTAATGGGCCCGCCAGAAACCGTTACCCCTGCCAGTGCGTCGGTGACTGTGACGTTCGTCAGTGTGGTGTTGCCAGTGTTGGTGATGGTGAATGCAAATGCGACAGTTTCACCTGCATCAGCCCGACCATTGCCACCAAGATTGACGGCTGCCGATTTGACCAGAGTCATCGTCGAAGAATTGACAATGGTTGTGGCCGCAATATCGGAAGGTGACGTTATTGCTATGAGGTCAGGGGTTGTGCCTTTCGCAGTCGCTGTGTTGGCGGCACCGTTGGTTATGCCGGCAGCATTGTTCACATCCGACTGACCGAGACTGTAAGTTGCTGAGAACAGCTGTGATGCCCCTGGTGCCAGAGTGACGGGTGCTGGACTGAAAAGTGACAGCGTGCTTGCGCCAGCGATGCCATTGAATTTTGGACCTGCGTCTTGTGGCGCAACGTTGGTCAAGGTTTGATTGCCAGTGTTGGTGACAAGATAATTATAGGTAATGACATCAAGCCCGTCGGTTGCAATGATGTTGGCACCATTGGCCGCGGTAACCGAGAGAACAGTCTTATCCATAGACAAGGAGGGTGACTTGCCAATGGTTGTATTGGCTGTTGAAGATTGCGGCGCGGTTTGTGCGGTGCTGATGGTGGCGGTGTTGGCAATAGTGCCGCCGTTGTCCATGTTGGCTTGGGTCACGGAATAGGTTGCGCTGTAGATCCATGTCTCAGAAGGATCAATCTCGGCGTTGCTGTTAACATCACCAGAGGCCAGCGTTGGGCCTGATGTCAGGGTCAAAGCGCCGCCCTGTGTTATAACGTCGGTGAGATTTACACCCGTCAACGCTACGTTGCCGGTGTTGCTGGCCGTGATGGTGTAGCTGATGGTTGCTGGCAAAGTTGAGACAGTTGGCAGGCTTGCTGTCTTGTTCACTATCAGGTTGGGGCCGCCAGCGATGGATGTTTTGGCAGTCACGGATGGTGACGTTGTAGTGGCACCGCCTGGCTGTGTTCCGGAGAATGTAGCCGTGTTTGAAACGGCATTGCTGAGACCAGCAGAAGCGTTCACATCGGCCTGGCTCAAGGTGTAAGTTGCTGTGAAAATCTGTGTGGCACCCGGTGCCATGGTCGCTGATGTTGGGTTGTAGGAGGACAGTGTTCCCGTGCCCGCAGTGCCATTGAAAGTTGGGCCGGGGTCACTTGGCACTACGCCGGTCAGTGTGACGTTGCCTGTGTTCCTGGTAGTATAGGTGTATGTGATCGTGTCGCTTGCATCGGTGACGGAAGTCAGTGTGCCGTTGGCGACTGTTGGTGCACCGGCGGATTTTGCCGAGGTCAACGACGATGATTTGTTGATTGTTGTTGATGCCGTTGAAGGTCCGGAATTTGTGGTTGAACCGTCGGGATTCATGCCGGTTGCCGTGGCCGAGTTGGTGACACCATTGGAGACACCTGCGGCGTTGTTCACATCTGACTGTGACAAAACATAGGTGGCCGTGAATGTCTGTGAGCCACCGGGAGCAAGCGTTGCTGAAGGCGGTGCGAAAGCGCCGAGACTATTGCTGCCCGCAAGGCCATTAAATTCTGGTCCCGCGTCAACAGGAACAACGTTGCTCATGGTCACGTTGCCGGGATTTGTCACGACATAAGTGTAGGTGACGGTATCGAGTGCATCAGTTGCTGTGGTGCTGACACCATTGGCAATGGTTGGTGATGCCACTGACTTTACAACTGACAATGAAGCAGAGCTGTTGATTGTCGTTGTCGCGTTGGAACCCGGAGATGTGGTCGTGGAACTATCGGGTGCTGTGCCTGTGGTAGTTGCCGTGTTGGAGACACCATTAACAAGACCTGCGCTATTGTTAACTTCAGTTTGCGAGAGTGGATAAATCGATGTGAAAGTCTGGCTACTGCCCGGCAGAATTGTCGCGCTGGCGGGTGACATGGCGCCAAGGGTATTGGTTCCCGCAATGCCATTGAATTTGGGACCTGCATCATTTACGCCCACAACAAACATGGAAACGTTGCCAGAGTTGGTAACAACATAGCTGTAGGTGATGCTGTCTCCAGCATCTGTGGCAGTGGGGACGGCACCACTGAGAATGGTGGGTGATGCTGCTGATTTGACTGTGGTCAGTGACTTGGTCTGGTTGATGGTTTGTTTTGCAGTCGAGGCGGTTGAGGTGACGGTTGTTCCTGCAGGATCCTTGCCGGATGACGTTGCTGTATTGGAAACACCATTCGCAACGCCTGCCGCCTTATTCACATCACCTTGGGTCAATGTGTAGGTGGCCGTGAACGTGGTTGATGCGCCAGGTGCCAGACTTGTGGAAAGCGGCGAAAATGCGCCAAGTGTTCCGGTCCCCGCAGCACCATTGAATGTCGGTCCGGGATCAATTGGTGCAACATTGGTCAACGTGACGTTACCGGTGTTGGTTACAACGTAGCTGTAGGTAATCGTGTCATTGCCGTCGGTCAGGGTAGTGACATTGCCGGAAATGATTGTTGGTGTTGCAGCTGACTTTGCAGTGGCAAGCGAGGCAGTTTTGTTGATGGTCGTTGAAGCAGTCGAGGATGAAGACGTGGTCGTACTGCCGTTTGGCTGCAGTCCGGACGCACTCGCACTGTTGGTCACCGCGTTCATCAGCCCAGCGGAGTTATTCACGTCAGTCTGGCTCAGGACATAGGAAGCGGTAAAGTTTTGCGTGTCACCGGGCAGGATGGTTGCGGAGGCCGGTGTGAAAGCACCGAGTGAGTTGGTGCCGGTGATGCCGTTGAACTTCGGGCCAGCGTCTGTTGGCACAACAGAGAACAGCGATACGTTACCCGTGTTTTTCACAGCATAAGTATAAGTTATAGTGTCACCGCCATCTGTTGTGGCAGTGACGGCACCAAGGCTTGTAGTTGGCGTTCCCGCTGACTTTGTGGTTTGCAAGTTTGACGACTTGTTGATGGTTGTCGTGGCGTTCGAGACTGGCGATGTTACGGTGTTGTTGGCGGGGTCCGTGGCAGACGCTGTTGCGCTGTTGGTTGTGCCGTTGCTGATACCGGCTGCCTTGTTCACGTCGCCCTGCGTCAAGGTGTAAATGGCAGTGAAGGATGCTGATGCGCCAGGAGCGAGTGTGGCGCTTGGCGGCGTGTAAGAACCAAGTACACCGGTGCCAGCAGTTCCATCAAAGCTCGGGCCTGCATCCGAAGGTGTTGCATTTGTCAGAGTCACGTTCCCAGTATTCTTGACAAGATAACTATAGGTGATGGTATCGCCGCCGTCTGTTGCGGTTGCAACTGCACCCAGCAAGACAGTGGGCGCTGCTGCAGATTTTGTTGTCGTCAGCGAGGGCGCATTGGAGATGGTTGTCGTTGCAGCTGAAGTTGGTGATGTGATTGTTGCACCACCGGGGTCTTTGCCGGTTGCGGTGGCGCTGTTGGTCACACCGTTGGCGATGCCGGCACCATTGTCGATATCGGCCTGGGTCAGTGTGTAGGTAGCAGTAAAGGTCAGCGTGCCGCCGACAGCAATCGTGCCACTGACGGGAGTGAATGCGCTGAGGGTTCCTGTTCCTGCCACTCCGTTGAATTTCGGTCCGGTGTCAACTGGTGTCACTGTGGTGATTGGCACGTTGCCGGTGTTGTCCACTTTATAGGTGTAGGTAATGTTGTCGCCAGCATCTGTGACTGTGGTGCTGGTGCCAAAGTTTGTTGTGGGGGCGGCAGCCGTCTTGAGCAGGACAAGTTTCGGATTAGGCACAAAGGTGTTTGTGATGGTGCAATTTGCAACATTGCCAGGCGACAGGGTGACGTTGTTGCCAGCTACTGTTCCCGCTGTGCAAGCCCACGCTCCCGCAGTGTAATCCACAACTGAGGATTCTGACAGGGCATAGGTACCAAGTGGCACGGTCTGCGACGTCACTGTGGCCGCGCCGCCAGCGCCCGTGATTGTAGATGGGCCTGTCGCAGTCAAGGTGAAATCGCTGGCCAACTTGACGCCGCCACCTGTGTTCACAACGGACTTTGTCAAGGTCAGCACTGGCAGCTTGGCGTTGGTAAATGTACAGGCAAGGTTGGAGCCTGCAGCTGTTGCTGCTGCATCGAACATGACTGTGCCTGCAGCAAGGTTGGGTGTAGCGGTGCCGCCTGCGCCGAGGCCAGTACAGCCAACGGATGTCAATGCATATCCCGCCGGAATGGCTTCCGTAATTGTGGTGGCTGCATCAGCTGCGGAAAGTGTTTGCGTTGCTCCGGTCACGCCAGTGCCAGCTGCTGTGGTTGTAATCGTCTGGCTGGCCCAGCCATTTGTCCCGGTAAAGGTAAAGGGCCCTACGCCCCCATTGCTGATTTTCGTAATTTTCACTGTGGGCAAAATCACGTTGGTGAAGTTGCATGAATAATCTGAACCGGCTTTTACGTTGGCGGCTGGAATCGTCAGCTTGCTTCCTGCCAATGTGCCAATTGACCCTGCGTTGCCGGTGATGGCGCTGTTGGCGTCGGTACAGGAGGCAGCTGTGAGCGTGTAGCCTGCAACAGGCGTTTCCGTCAGGGTGACGTCTGTGCCGAGTGCTGAAATGTTAATGGCCGATGGCGCAGCAGGCGTTGCCGTAGCTTCTGTTGTTGTTGAAATACCGGCAGGTGTGCTGGCAAGATTGGTTTGTGCAAAAGTGAATGGGCCACCAAATCCGCCCAGTGTTGTCTTTTGCAGTTTCAACGTTGCTGTTTTGATATTGGTGAACGTGCAAGCAATTGTCGAACCGGGTGCCGTTCCCAAGGCGTTGATCTGCACAGAGCCTGTTGCCAGATTGTTGGTGGTGTTGCCCGTGCCTGTGCCCGTGCAGGATATGTTGCTCAGTGTGTAACCTAAGGGAATGGTTTCAGTGACAGTGGTGATGGTGGATGCAGCACTCAGTGTCTTTGCTGTTCCTGCAACAGCGGTGCCTGAAGTTGTTGTGGTAACAATCTGGCTGCCAAAGCCGTTGTCACCATTGAATGTGAAAGGGCCAACAGCCCCGTTGCTGATTTTTCGGACGACAAGTGTCGGCAACTTGTTGTTTGTGACCGTGCAGGCGATGGTTGATCCGGGCGCTGTTGCTGCTGCATCAAGTGTAAATGTACTTGCGGCCAGATTGGGCGTGACAGTGCCACCTGCACCAAGACCAGTGCATGCAACAGAAGCCATGCCATAGCCTGCGGGACTGGCTTCTGTGATGGTTGTTGCGGAATTGGCAGTCGTCAATGTTTGCGATGTGCCTGCAACCAGTGTTCCACTTGCTGTTGTTGTGATGGTCTGGCTGCTGAAACCGTTGGCTCCGGTAAATGTGAAACCACCCGTTCCACCATTGCTGATTTTGGACAGGGTAAGTGTGGGTTGAATGTCGTTGTTGTCGATCGTGCAAACGGCGGTCTGGCCCGACGTCAAAGTCAGGTTGCTGCCGGCCAGGGTGCCCGCCGTGCAGCTCCAGGCACTGGCCGCGTAGCCTGCGGGGTTGGCTTCTGTCAGGGCGTAGGTTCCGGCGGTCACCACCGCGTTCGTGATAGCCGGTGCGCCTGTAACGCCTGTCAATGTGGAAGGGCCGGTTGCCGTCAGCGTTACTGTATTTGCTGCGAGCGTTCCGCCATTGTCGTTGGTGACGGTTTTGCGCAGTGTCAGGGTCGGATCAGGAACACTTACTGCAAGTTCAATACCGTCACCTGTTGTGGTATTGCTTGTACCCGTCCAGGTGATTGTGAACGTTACACTGGTGATGCCCGTACCGTTCAGCTGGACTGAACCGCAGCCTGTGCCTGTATTGTTTGCAAGGCATTCACCGCCGCCTGTGGCAGCCGGACCCGGATTGCGCTGGAAGCGTGTGCCGTTGTAATCAAAGACCACGTTGGAATTGGCGAGAAGCGCCTGCGTGACAGTTCCGCCCGTGGAGACGTTGCTGCTCAGAGTCCAAACGGTTGTCGAGACGTTGGTGCCCGATGACCCGCCCAGCCGATCAACATGCAGGACCGGGTTGTTGACTGGCTTGCTGAATGAAATGGTTATGCTTTGGGCGGACCCATAGGGCGTGGGATTGATGTAAAGCGATGAGCCGCCGGCGACAGCGCCCCCTGTATAAGGATTGGTCCAATAATTCGTCGCATTCAAGGTTTGCGTTGTGGCTGTGGCCCCAACGACGCCCGAAACGGTAACAGTAACGCCAGCTGCGGTGGCCGAACCACCCGTGCCACTCGGCGTCCAGACGCCGGTATTTGCAGCAGACGCCTCGCCCAAGTTTAGCGCCAAGGTCGCAAAAAGCATCAGGAATGCTGCGGGAAGTCCTCGCGCGCCTCCTGTGAGGCGAGACACTAAACAGCTAAAGCGAGCAAGTACGATCGACCAAACGTTATGGTTGTTTTTCATGGCAAGCGCTAACAGCACCTTGAGCTACAAACTCAAGTTGCATTTCCCAATTAATTGGATGTGAATGTGATAAAATACCAGTTTAAATTGATCAACCTGGTTACGCCCCCGCACACTGACCTTAGCAGCTGTCCCAAATCATGACTCAAACTTAAGACTTGGTTAACACTTGAGCCTAAATGCTTAACGAATAGTTAATGAAAACGGCGTTCAATCCGGTGGCGATCAGCTATGAACGCAAAAACAAACAGAATTTGCCAACGGCGTTTGATGGAACGCGTTGTGTTGATAACCATGAAATCCAGGAAACAGGTGACCCATCGGTCTGACTTGCAGTTTCTGGTGCCACTGCGTTTCGGGGCCCGCGTCAGTGGGACAAAAACGCCGCTGACCTCCTGCTAATGGTACAAGACATCGCAAAGCTTGTGGCAACGCGATGTGGTTTGACTGCATTTGCATCAGCTGGATTTAGCGCACTCAATGTGCGGACTTTCACGCTTAATGGCAAGGTTTGGCGATTTAATGCAATCGTGCTGGGTGAAAAAATGTCTTAAGGTAAGAGCATTCGAAGGTCTCGAGGAGTTGCTTCATGCTTGTTCACCGTCAAGTCGTTCACTTCCTGGCTGTGCTTTTATCGACCTTCTTGATTGCTGCCATCGGCGCTGATGCCCAAGAGAGCCAAAGCGCGCCCACCGCATTACAGATACTCCGCATCACACCTGAAGGCGACGATGTACCTGCTGAAAAGCAAATTGTCATAACCTTTGATCGCGATGTTGTGCCCTTGGGCCGGATGGAGCGTACAGCTGCGGAAATCCCCGTGACGATTGCGCCAGCTTTGAATTGTGACTGGCGTTGGATAAACACCTCTGCACTGGCCTGCAACCTGCCTGACGCTGCCCCTTTGCAACAGGCAACGCGTTACACACTAGACATGGCGGTTGGCCTCAAGGCCGTGGATGGCAGTGTCATTGCGGAAACCTATCAACACACATTCGTGACGGAACGTCCTGCCATAATCGACTACGGCTTTAACCTCTGGCGCTCACCCGCTCTTCCGGTTTTGCGCCTCGTGTTTAATCAGCCTGTGACGCAGCAGTCCGTAGCTGACCACATATATTTGGCAAAGGGGGATAAGGCTGACACACGTGTTGCCGTAAAGGTTAGCCCGGATCCCGAGGATCGCGTGTTGCCTGAGATTTTGCCTGTGCCGGGTGGTAGCGGCAAAGAAATTGTAATAGGTGAACAGCCTGCGCAAAAAAGTGACGACAAGCTTCAGGTTACAAATGGCATGGAAGCGCGTCGAATCTGGCTGGTAGAACCTTTTAATGAACTCGGAACCGACGAGAATGTCGTTCTGAAATCAGAGCCTGGGCTGGTTTCTTCAGTTGGACCGGAGACTTCTGTCAACACATCTGATCTTGTTGTGTTTAATACATTTCCAGCCTTTGAATTTTTGGGTGTGAGATGCAGCGACAATGACGGAAATGATTTCACAACTGCTCCCGGCCAGCCGCCGCTGCGCAAGTGCAATCCCATGCAGCCCGCATATCTTTCGTTCAGCGCACCTGTGGATCGTGAAGCATTCGGCGGAATGCTGGTTTTTGATCCTCCGATATTGGGGTGGAAACAAACTGCAGCCGAAGACGAAGAAGGCGATGACGAGTCGGAGGCAGCACCCGCGCCTGCTGACCCTGCAAAAATCGGCTTCGAGTATCGTTCGCCGCATGAGCGGGGCCGGATCTATGATATCTGGTTGCCAAGCCCCTTGAAGGCGGCACAAATTTACAAGGTAAGTTCGGCAACAGTTTCTGCGAAGGACGTTTTCGGCCGCACACTGGTCACGCCAATGGCACAGAGTTTCGAACTTGATCATCGCAAGCCGAACTTCGTACTGGATTACTCTGATGCCGTGCTCGAAAAGAATGTGGACAGCGAAATTCCGCTCTACGTCAACAACTTGCAGAATTTCAGTTTTGAGTATCGGCGCGTAACGCCGAAGAGCACCGATGAGGGCCGCACAGTTACCACTCCTGTTCCGTTTGTTCAGGACAAGCAATTTGCGGTGCCACTTGGTCTGCGCCAAATGCTGGATGGTGGAACAGGTGCGGTTGTGGGGGTGTTGAAAACCTCGCCGGGTGTCAACCCGGATTATCCGCCCCGACTATTTGCGCAAGTCACCCCTTATCAGGTGCACCTCAAGCTCGGACACTTCAACACGTTGGCCTGGGTAACAGATATGGCAACAGGTGCACCCGTATCCGGTGCAAAGGTCAGTCTGTTCAAAGACACCTTGGTCACTCTTCGGACCGCCACCGATGTGACGTCAGTTGCTGTGACTGATGGCAACGGTCTTGCGAGCCTGCCAGGGACGGATTCTCTTGATCCTGATCTGGCACTGACCAATGCCTGGGGTGATGAGAAGATGCGCTACTTCCTGCGCGTCGACAAGGATGGCGATATGGCGCTGTTGCCGATCTCGCAATCCTTCATCATTGACAGTTATCGTTCGTCGGGCAGTGAATCTGTTTACCCAACGAACCGCGAGCGCTACGGCCACATGAAAGTGTGGGGCACCACGGCCCAGGGCATTTATCGCGCGGGCGATGTTGTGCAGTACAAAATTTTCGTGCGTGACCAGGACACCAAGAGCTTTACGCCACCGCCTAAAACTGGTTACCGCCTCAAGGTGATTGACCCTATGGGCAAGGTTGTGCACGATGTGAATGACGTCACACTCTCGGAATTTGGCGGCGTAAGTGGCGAATTCGCAACGCCCAAGGAAGGTGCTGTGGGTTGGTACCGCTTCAAGCTGATTGCGAAATTCGCACAGGCCTCGCCTTACGAGTCAGAAGAATATGAAGCGCCTGATGAGGCTTCAGATGACAGCAGCGACGAACCTGCCCAAGCTGACGACAGTGTAGGCAAAAAGTCATGGATCGCCATGCGGGTTTTGGTGAGTGATTTCACGCCTTCGCCTTTCAAGGTGTCGAACCAGCTGAATGGTGATATTTTCCGGAGCGGCGATCAGGTTGACGTTTCAACCCGTGCCGAGTTGTTTTCGGGCGGTGCCTATACGGATGCTGCTGCGCGCATCACGGCCCTTCTGGATGCGTCAACATTTTCCTCGAGTGACCCTGTTGCCAAGGATTTCACGTTTGACAGCTACCAGGGTGAAGCTAGTTCGCAGCAGCTTTTCCAGAAGCTTGATGTCGTCAACAACAAAGGCGAATTGTCGCTGAGTTTCACCACGGGAACACCGAAGGTCGTCTATGGCAAGCTGCTTGTGGAAAGTGCTGTGTCGGATGACAGGGGTAAATATGTGACATCACAGGCCCACGCGGATTTTCTGGGAGTTGACCGTCTGGTTGGACTCTACAGCAAGGAATGGTTGTTGACCGTCGGCAAGCCAGCGGAGTTTCAATATGTCGTTGTCGATGAACGGGGCAAGCCCATTGCGGGCACCGCTGTTGACGTCAAGCTTGAACATGAAGTGATGAAGTCTGCACGGGTCAAAGGTGCGGGCAATGCTTACCTCACGGAATACAATACCGAATGGGTGCCGGTTGGCACATGCGCAGGCGTTTCGACTGTGGAGCCGTTGATCTGCGGTTTCATGCCGGAAAAATCCGGCAGCTATCGGGCTGTGGCTTCGATCAAGGATACCAAGGGCGCTGACCACAGCACCACCTTGGGCACCTATGCCACGGGCAGTGACTATGTAACGTGGGACAATGGCAGCGACAGCAGCCT